>DAOURD010000282.1:0-3541 GCA_030625295.1 Desulfobacterales bacterium
GGGGTATTTTGCCTCAGCGCCGGTTCAAATTACCCCGCCACAGCTACAGGATCTCCCTGGTAGAGCTTTCAATTCAAAACCTGCCTTCTGTCCCTTGACATGCCTTTTGTTTGTCGAGTACGATGTTTTGTAACCGTTCACGGGTTCACGGTGAGCCCTGAACCCGTGAACGGTTACCATAGAAGTAAGAAGAGAGGACTTGAAAGATGCCGAGACTGACTATTAATGTAGCGGAAGAGACACTGCGGAAAGAGGTACACAAACTAGACAAGCGTGTTCAGCTCGTAGCTGTCAACGAAACCAAGAAAAAGGACGCCTACCGTGTGACCCTCCTCAAAGATGGAAGGACCGGGAGTGCGAATATAAAGAAAGACCTCATTAGGGAGTACCTTGCCGAAGAGAGCAAGGGCAATGAACTGGGAAGGGCGCTGGGCAAGGCGGTCAGCCATTTGAGCATAAAGTACAGGTAATATGCTGTGCATGGTCATAACTGGCGTAATTACAAATCCCATGTAGTATCGGTTTGGCCTATTCTTCAAATAAATACGAAATTCGAATACCCGCCTGCCAACGCCTGAGACAGCATTCAGCTTATGTGCCGGCATCTCTGGCAATGGCGGGCAGGTCTCTGGCAATGGCGGGCAGGTCGAAATTCGAAACAAATCCGAATGTTCAAATTTCATAATGTTTCAAATCCGCCTGCGGCGGACCAATTTGTTTTGAATTTTATATCTTGGTAATTTGGTATTGTTTCGTATTTCGGATTTTAATTCCCCAATCCGCAATCCAAAATCCAAAATCTTTTATTAGCCTCCATGACCCTCTTTTTTGCCATTGTTCTATCTTTATTTCTCGTTGTCGTTGGCCTTCAGTACATACTCATCCGTTTCATGCTTCCCCAGAGGCTTTCAGACACGGCAAGGATGATCATCTCATCTCTTTTAACCCTCAGCATAAACACCATTCCCCTCTTGTACATGAGATCAGACCGCATCCTGGATCAACTTCCATGGTGGCATCGGGAGTTTATCGTATTTCCCTATGCCATTTTCATAGTCGCATCGGCCTTTTCGGGAACGCTCTTTTCAGCCGTGTTGCTTGTAAGGTCAACGTTGCCTAAACTGTGGCCCCGGTTTGACAGGTCTAAGCGAGATTTTGTAGCAAATGCTGCGAGAACACTGGTCGGGACTTCCTTTGGGCCACTCGCCTATGGCACCTATCATGAAAACGGTGCCACTGAAATATCCAGGGTGGTGCTGCCATACAGCGGACTTCATCCGGACCTTTGTGGATTCAGGATTGCACAAGTCACAGATATTCACGCCGGCCCCTTCATGTCCTTTGAATCGATTGCCAGGACAGTCTCCATGGCAAATGCCCTCAGGCCGGATTTGATCGTGCTCACCGGCGATTACATAAACAATAGTCCAGCCTATGTGGATGGTTGCGTTAGACTCCTTGACGATCTCAAGGCAAATGCAGGGGTATTTGGTGTATACGGAAATCACGATTACTATACTGGCATCCGCTGTGTCAGAGAGGCATTTTCAAAGACGTCCATCTCCATGCTGAGCAATGGCCAGAGCACTGCAAAGGGACTGGAAGGCGTGTTAAATATCATAGGGATAGACGACCCGGTTTCGGGATGGGCCACGGATGCGCAGTTTCAGGATTTGGCAGAGATCTCGGAGCTTGTTGCCTCTCAACAATTTAACCTGCTCCTTTCTCACAGGCCCGGTATATTCAAGGCATGCAAGGATTGGAATGTTCAACTGACCCTGGCGGGTCACACCCACGGCGGGCAGGTCATTGTCCCGATGGTAGGGAAGCGGGGACTTTCACTTGCAGGTCTCTTTATGACCTATACCCATGGTCTTTATGAATCGGAAAAGGACCCCGAGGCGCGAATGTATGTAAGCAGGGGTATCGGTACTATTCTCGCCCCTATCAGGCTCTTTTGCAAACCCGAGATCGTTGAGGTCACCCTGATAAGGGCCTAGGGATTTCGGATTTCGGAATGCGGATTGGGGATTGCGGAATGAAAAAAACAGAAACGCTTCCTACGATTTCGTCAATCGTCAATCGTCAATCGTCAATCATCAATCGTCAATTAACCAGCAACCAGTATCCAGTATCCAGTATCCAGCAACCAGTATCCAGTATCCAGTGACAAATGACATTCCCTATGCAGAGGCCCCCGGGATTTGATATTTTTTCGTCTTGATTCTGAGTGTCTTGCGGTCAATACCGAGCAATCGGGCAGCGTGGGTCTTATTCCCCTCCGTGCGATCAAGGACCTTCATAATGTGCAGACGTTCCATTTCCTCCAGGCGAAGCGGTTCCCTTGTCAGCACACTCGATAGCACTGAATCGGAATAGCCAAGGTCCTGCGTGGTAATGGTCTTGTTCCGGGCAAAGACCACCAGCCGCTCCAAAGTATTCTCCAGTTCACGGACGTTGCCGGGCCAACCATATTCTGTGAGTGCCTTCATAGCATTTGGGGAAAGGCCCTCAATCGCTTTTCCCTGTCTTGCGCTAAACCTGTTTAAGAAGTGATTCACCAGCCGTGGGATATCCTCTTTACGCTCCCGCAGAGGCGGTAGGTGTATAGAGACCACGTTAAGTCGAAAGAACAGGTCTTCACGAAAGACTCGCTCGGCGATGGCCTTTCGAAGGTCGCGGTTTGTGGCCGATATAAGCCGGACATCGACTTTGACTACCTTGTGATCTCCTACCTTAGAGATGCACTTCTCTTCCACCGCCTTGAGGAACTTGGCCTGGATTTCCAGGCCTATGTTGGATATCTCATCAAAGAATAGGGTCCCCCCGTGGGCCATCTCAAATTTTCCGTATTGGGTTGCATCTGCGCCCGTGAAGGCCCCTTTGACATGACCAAAAAGTTCACTTTCAAACAGGGTGCTCACTAAAGAACCGCAATCCACTGATATAAAAGGGTGCTCCCGCCGGCGATTCATTTCGTGGATCTTGCGGGCTACAAGACCTTTGCCTGTGCCACTTTCCCCCTGAATCAAAACCGTGCTGTCTGTGGGGGCAACCATGGCGATCATCTCCTTGACCTTTTCCATGGCAGGGCTCTTACTGATGATTTCGGTGCGCCGGGTTTCCTGCCTAAGACTTTGCTTGAGATACAGGTTTTCGATGGCCAGGCGGCGGTGTCTCATTACCCGGTTGACCAATTTGAGTAGTTCCTCCGGGGTGAAGGGCTTGGCTATGAAGTCAAAGGCCCCCAGCTTAATCGCCTTAACAGCCGTTTCAACGGAGCCGTATCCCGTGATCATCACCACCATAGCCTCAGGGTCCAGGTCCTTGATCTTGGCCAGGACAGATAGCCCGTCTTCGCCAGGCATCTTCAGGTCGAGGAGGATCAGGTCAAATGACCATTTTTCGAGCAGGGAGAGCCCTTCACGACCACTATTCGCCAGGGTAACGCTGTGACCATCTTTAGTGAGGGTCTGGCGACAGGCGTCCCGCATGAACGCGTCATCGTCAATCACCAGGATGTTGTAACTCGCCTCCATAA
>DAOURD010000178.1:0-4453 GCA_030625295.1 Desulfobacterales bacterium
ATAGCATGATGGTACAGGAATTTGCATTTTGAAGCGGCGTAGCCGCGTTATATGAAATCGCAAAGCAATTTCATAGCTTGAGAAAGGAGCTTTAATCATGATTCTCGTCCTGAAGAAAGACATAACAGAGGAACAGAAAAACCATATCCGAAGCATACTCCGCAGGGAGGGTTATCTCATCCGCGAAACGTCTGAGGGCGGCCGGCCTCTCATAGGGGCTATCGGAAAGGCAGGTCAGGCCCTTGATTTCTTCGAGGGGCTTCCTGGCGTGGAAAAGGTAACACCTATTTCCAGTTCTTTTAAACTGGCCAGCCGCAAGATGCATCAGGAAGACACCTTAGTCAATGTAGGGGATGTGGTGATCGGAGGCGAGCGCATCGTCGTGATAGCAGGCCCTTGTGCGGTGGAAAGCAGGGAACAGGCTCTGGCCATCGCCAGGGAGGTCAGGAAATACGGTGCCGTCCTGTTTCGCGGAGGGGCCTTCAAGCCGAGGACATCACCCTATGCCTTCCAGGGCCTTGGGGAGGAGGGCCTTAAGATCCTGGCTGAGGTAAGAGATGAACTCGGTCTTGGCATTGTTACGGAGATCACCTCACCGGCTCAGGCAGACATAATGATGAAGTATGTGGATGTGGTTCAGGTTGGGGCACGGAACATGCAAAACTTCGAACTCTTGAAGTGCGTTGGCCGCATGGGAAAGCCGGTACTCCTGAAGAGGGGGCTTGCAGCCACCATAGAGGAATGGCTTATGTCGGCAGAATACATCCTTTCTGAGGGAAATGAGCATGTTGTCCTTTGTGAGCGAGGGATTCGCACCTTTGAACCCTATACGCGTAACACCCTGGACCTTTCTGCCATTCCGGTGATCAAGAACCTGACCCATCTGCCAGTGATCATCGATCCGAGCCACGCCACCGGCATCCGCGAAAAGGTGAGTCCTATGGCCCGTGCCGCCATAGCCGCAGGCGCCGATGGTTTGATGATCGAGGTACACCATGATCCGGACAAGGCCCTTTCAGACGGCCCGCAGAGCCTCTATCCCGGACAGTTTGGGCGGTTGATGCGCGACATATACGTGATCGCACCGGTTATAGGAAAACAGCTCGATTTTGGCTATCTGGACAAAGCCGCAGCCGTCAAGGTCATGAAAGCGGCCAGAGGGGAGGGTGATCGACGAGCCGCATTCCTGGGAGAGACGGGGACCTTCAGCCACAAGGCCTGCACGCAGTATTTCGGCACCGAGGTGACGGCTGTGCCAACGTCTTCGTTCAGGCAAATTTTTGACGCGGTCAGAAATGGCGAGGTCGACTTCGGTGTGGTCCCTTTGGAGAACTCGCTGACTGGCAGCATACACGAAAACTATGATCTTCTGCTCGAATATGACTTCAGGATTATCGGCGAGATTACACTTCGCATCATGCATCACCTTATTGCCCGTCCGGAGGCAAAGCTTGAAACCATCAAACGCGTGTTCTCTCATCCTCAAGTATTCCAGCAATGCCGGCAGTTTCTGGAGCAGCATCAAGGATGGGAACTGGTTTCGGCCACGGACACAGCAACGTCTGTAAAACGGATCAAGGAAGGAGGCCTTCCGACCGATGCAGCCATCGCCGGCAAGGAGGCAGCCAGGATCCACGGGATGGCGGTGATCCAGGAAGCAATTGAAACCAATCCACGAAATTATACCCGATTTGTCGTGATCTCTACCGGGCAGCTTGAAAACGGCCCTCGCCGGAAAACGTCACTCGTTTATTCCACGGGTAACCAGCCGGGGGCCCTCTACGAAACCTTGAGGATATTTGCCGAAAAGGGTATCAACCTGGTAAAGCTCGAATCGCGTCCGATCCCCGGAAAACCCTGGGAGTATATGTTTTACGTAGATCTTGAGGCAGATATTGAATCCCCTTCCTTTAAATCCGTGCTTGATGAACTGGAGAAAAGGACAGATTATCTGAGAATCCTCGGCAGCTATTGATTCAGGATGGTTTCTACCATGTTTTGTAGCTCGGAGATTTTGAATGGTTTCATGATACAGGCTGCGGCTCCACTTTTCAGGAGATCATGTACAGGTCCTTTGCCAGTGATCACAAGAATGGGAGTAGAGGGGTATTTTGCCTTTATCTTTCGTGTTAATTCAAGCCCATCCATCTTGGGCATCATGTAATCCGTGATAACTAAGTCATACGATTTCTTGTCAATATGGCTCATTGCCTCAACTCCATTTTCTACAATATCTATCTCGTAACCATAAGGTTTCAGAGTCTCAGCCAGTAAATTCCTCACAATTTCTTCGTCATCTGCGATAAGGATTCTCTTCTTTTCCATTTATCCTCCTTTCTTAATCTAAATACAACTAAGATGATAAAAATGTCAAGCAAAAAATACTACTATCAGTTGTTAGACTTTCCCTGAATTTTATGTGATAGAAATTTGTTAGGACTGAAAAAATGAGAATGTGTTGATTGAAGGAAGGAGCGCTTGACCGACAAGAAGATTGGCCAAAAAATCAAACAGATAAGGAAGAGCTGGGGTCTCTCTCAGAGTGAATTGGCCGAAAGAGTGGGTATCTCTTTTCAGCAAATTCAAAAATATGAGAAAGGCTCAACCAGGATCTCTGTCATGCGTTTGCAACAGATCTCGAAGGCCCTTGGTGTTAACATTAGTGCGTTTTTTGAGGAAGGACAAAGAATTCCTAAAGTTTCAGACATCGCTTTAAGATACATTCCCGGAGGAGACCCTCTTGAAACCTTTCAACCCCTCAACAAGGAAGAAATTACCCTCTTGAAGCTCTTTCGCAAGACAAAGAATAAAAAGGTAAGAGAGGGCATCTTAATGCAATTGCGAGGGGTTATTGAACTTATAAATCAGAAATAGGATCCTACCCGACTGCAGAACGTCGGATGAGGCCAGGAAAGAGAACCGGAAACAACTTTGAAGCATATTAAAGATATTCCCCATTTTGACAGACCGCGAGAGAAACTGGCTGCTAAAGGGCCGGAAGCACTTTCGGATTCAGAACTTCTTGCTATCCTCCTTGGAAGCGGAGTAAAGGGAAAAGATGTCTTTCAAGTAGCTCATGCCATCCTGCGAAAGCTTGATAAAGACAAGAAAAAGATAGATGTAAGGGCCCTTATCTCGATAGAAGGTGTTGGTTTTGCCAGGGCATGCCAGATTGTGGCCTCTTTTGAACTTGCAAGGAGGAGACTACTAAAGGAAAGCATCTTTATTCAAAAGGCAGAAGATGTCTTGCCCCTTATTTCATATATCGCCGACAAAAAGCAGGAATATTTCGTTTGTATATCTTTGAACGGAGCAAATGAGGTTATCGGAAATAGAGTGGTGACCGTTGGCCTTCTTAATACAAACCAGGTTCACCCGCGCGAGGTGTTTGTGGATGCTATATCCGATCGGGCGGCCTCCATAATCGTTGCTCACAACCACCCATCAGGCATACTCAAACCCAGCCCGGATGACATAGCTATAACGAGACAGTTAGTTGAAGCCGGCAAAATCCTTGGAATACCTGTCCTGGATCATATAATTATCACAAAGAAAGGTCATCTATCATTCAAAGAAAGAGGTTTGATATGATACCCCCCAACCCAAAACCCCATATGTTGTGGTGCATTTTTCCTTGACACACAAGCCATAGTGTTATATAGTCACGCACCCAAAAAGTGAGTTCGTAATAGTTCGGCGCCCATAATAGGAAGATGGAGTGAGGGAGTATTGGAGTGATGGAAAACCAAAACAGATAAAAACCTGCGGGACTTCATGTCTTTTAGCAACACTCCAGTACTCCAGTACTCCAATACCCCGTGAACGGTTACTACAAATATGGCTGTTGATCGAAATCTGAAAAAAAAGAAAAAACGCGAACAGAAGCGGACGGCACGGCGTCAAGCAAAGGGCCGCCTGCTTCGCCGAGAAAAGCTGGAAGAGTACAGCTGGTTCGCATCCGATAACTATCATAGTGGAGAATATCGCAGCGCTTTCAACTGGGCCATGAAAGGGCTCAAGCTGCATCCGTCTCATGAGAGGAGTTATAGCATCGCTCTGAGCGCCGCTGCAATTCTAGAGAACGATTCGATGACCCTGACTGCGCTCCGACACGGATGGCAACATCACTTGATTACCAACAAAAAGCATCTGCACGGACTTGGAATTCTGGCCTTAGAACAAGGAGACTATGTTCTGGCCAAGGAGACTCTTCAAACTCTGCTCCAGAATCCGGCATCCCTACACGGGAGACTCACAAAAAAAGACAAAGAAGAAGCGGAAAGATATTTGGAGCTTTGCCGAAACAGGGAACGTTTCAGGCTTCCGGAACGTGGTGATTCCTCCACAGGAGCTTTAGTGGAAAAGAAGCGCGAGAAGAAGGTCGCTGAGGCAGCTCCCCAACAGAGCATATCAGAGGAAAGGAAAAAGACGGAAGCGGCCAAAGATCAAGCAG
>DAOURD010000120.1:0-5318 GCA_030625295.1 Desulfobacterales bacterium
GTCCACGGAAATCTCCAGGGTATTCAACCTGAAAGGAACAAGCGTTGACAAAATAAAACATGCAATCAAGCCGCAAGTGGTGTATGAATATATTCCTGACCTGGAACAGGAAGACCTCCCCGACTTTGTAAGCAGGATAGACAAGAAAAATGTTGTGACGTACTCGATCACGAACAATTTTACAGCCAGGGTTCTGGAGGACTCTAAACCCGTTGCAGAAATGGAGCCGGCGCCTCAAGGAGAATCTCTGGTTCCCCGGTACAGGTACAACGATTTTTGTCGGATCAAACTCAGCCAAGAGTATGATATTACAGAAGCCCGGAGGGAGAAGAATGGTAAGGAGAGAAGGCCCTTTTCTGACATCAAGGGAGAGTTAGAATTCAGGCCTTATGACTGCCTGGACCTGGATGCAGATGCGACCTGGTCGCCCTATGATAGTGAATTCACGAGCTACAACGCGATCCTAACACTGTGTGATAGGCGGGGAGATTATGGGTCGGTGGATTACCGATATACTCGGGAGAATGGCGCCGACGAACCCGGCAACAGGAGATATACTCCGGAGAATGGCACCGACGAGTCCGGCAACAGGAGCATTTTCACAAAGGTGTTTGTGAAGCTTTTTGACCCGGTCTCGGTTTACTGGGAACATGAGCGCAATCTCATGGACGACAAGGACGTCAAATCGGTTGTTGGATTCAAGTATGAATCTCAGTGTTGGGCCTTGAACTTTAGTTATACGGATGACAGGACAATGGACGAGCGAGAGTACTTTGTTGGGGTAAGCCTGTACGGACTTGGCGAGTTCGGGCGTGGGTACGAACGTGACAAATAGAAAAAACAGATTAGAAAGCTGTAGTGAGGGATAGAACATTCTGGTACAGGGGCAACTCTAATGACAGCGCAAGGTGATATGCATCCTGCCTGGTACGTGGTTCACACCCGAAGCCGCTTTGAACAGGTCGTCTTTGACGGGCTTCAAGGGAAATCCCTCGAGGCCTTTCTTCCGAAGATAACGGTAATAAGCAAGCGCCGTGACCGGCGTAAGAAGATCCGGGTCCCTCTGTTTCCTGGCTATGTCTTTACAAGAAGCGATCTCAATGCCCCTGAGCGCCTGGAGATAGTGAAGACCATAGGCGTAGTCCGTATCATCGGAAACAAGGACGGCCCGATCTCCGTACCGGATGAAGCGATTGATTCCCTTCGGATCATGGTTGCCGTGGACAACCCTGTGGAAACCGGCACCCGGTTTAGAAAAGGGGATCGTGTCATGGTCGTGGAGGGGCCTCTTGCAGGCGTGGTAGGCACCTTTGTAAGGTATCGTGGTTTCGGGCGCGTGGTGGTGGCCATCGAGGCTCTGGGGCAGTACGCTGCGGTAAATGTTTCCGAAGAACACGTAGAGAGGCTTCCAGATATTGTGTAAACACGTCTCGGAATTTCCACAACCCATTGAAATGGTAGTTATTTATAGACACTATTGCAAATTCGATCGAGGAATAATGGAATGATGGAATATTGGAACGATGTAAAAAAAAGACGAAAATCCTCTTACACCCAACATTCCACCATTCCAATATTCCAGTATTCCAATTGTGAGCGAAGCGAACTAACTTGCATCTGGGGTGACATCTTCATATATCATTTAATGCCTCGACAACCTTACTCCTAGCCTTCTTGTCCGAATCGATGTAGGTCTGGGCCCGCTTCAAAGCCCCTGTAATACTCGTATACCCTACTCCGAATTCTCGACCAATCTCTTGGTATTCACCGCAAAGACGCAAAGAGTGCTGAGATCTATTCTATTAAGAAAATCTTTTTGGGGGCACAGACCCGCCTGCCAGCGCCTGGCCCGCCGGGTGAGTCTAATGCAGGCACACATGGCAATGGCGGGCAGGTTTACACAGATAAGCACAGATCATTTATAACGCATTAAAATCCGTGTCCAAATTTTTTTTCTGAAAGGTATAGTTGTTTTTTGGTTCCCACCTACCCCGGTGAAATATGCTCCGCATTCCACGGGGCAGGCGGGGCAGGCGGGGCAAGCGGGGAGGGCGGTAATGTTCTCAAGCCGCCAGGCGCAAAGCAAAAAGACTCAGCCCTAAGGCTTTTTGATGAATCTGACATGCTCGAAATGGTCATCATCAGTAAATACCTCTTTCAGGTTGAGCTCCTTCATTACGGCAAATGAGGTACAATCAGTAAAGGGCAAGTCTTCTATATCATCATATTTCACGAAGAGATCCCAGGCCAGATCCTCAACTTCCTTGGTGATTCTCATGATTTTTACTGCCCCTAGTTCTACTAATTCCTTTATCTTCTTCCCAAATTCCACAGCGGGCTTATACCCAATACGAGACCTGATTAATGTATAAGATTCGTCGAGGATGTACTTAGTTCGCTTCGCTCACAATTGGAATAATGGAATGTTGGAATACTGGAATATTGGGTTAACCCGCCTGCCTCGCCTAAGCGCATTGGCTTCAACTGAGCCTCGCGATGCGTGGCGTGGCGAGAGCGATGGAGGGCAGGGAGGAATGAAAACAATTAGAAAATGATTTTTTTCTGCTTCTTACCCCCAACATTCCATCATTCCACTATTCCCTCATTCCATATTGATGGCCCAGAAAAGTGCCACTGAAAGATGAATGATTACAACTGGTTGTAGAAATTCCGAGACGTACAATACGAGTTGATGTGAGCATACAGACCAAATTTTGAGACAAATGAAAAACCTGCATCCAAAGGTGTGAGCTACCATTTCCGATACGGAAATTTTTGCCGGATGACGAAAATTTGGTATCATTTCACGCCGGGAGGCGCAAAACTCGACCCGGATCGAGACCAGTCTTTACAAAACATCGCTTGGGGCTCTTCCGAATATGACACTTCAAAAGTATTATCCCCCGCGTCTTTGACGTTTTCTAATTCATTCAAAACCAGCTCTGTTTCTTGGCTGGTCATTACGGGGAATCCATAAGGATTATTCGTATGTTTCAATGGCCCTTTTGTCTTAACCCTGTTTTCTATGAAGTCGAAATGCCTGGTGATTCGGTTTAGAATGTATTCATTAGCGAAATCTACAATGTTTCTCTTTATGCTGTAAATTGTATCACGTAAACCCGGGTCAATCTCAAAGCCTATGCTGTTTCTGGCTGTCGCCATGGCAGCAGCCGTGGTTGTTCCGGTGCCCAAAAAAGGATCAAGGACAATGTCCCCTTTTACGGAAAACATGTTTATGAGTCTATGAGCTACTTCAAAAGGGTAAGCACCACTTCTTAATCGAGTATTCCTATTCTCCAATCCCTGGATCGCTCCTTTAATATCCATCCATACATCTGAAAACCACACATTCCTTTCTTCCCAGAAGAATGCACTTTCCCGCCTCTTTGTTTTCTCTTTTGCCTTCCTGAATTCCCTTTTGGAACCCTTCCTTACTATTAGAATGAATTCATGTTCAAGGGTAACATAGGCACCCGCAGGCAACATGCCGGAGCCCATGAATTTGTTCGGGGCATTGGTTTGTTTTCTCCACAAGATATTTGGTAACGTGTTGAAGCCTATGCTTAGAAGATAACGCAGGATTCTCGAATGGTTCGAATATAGAGTGAAGTCTCCGTCTATTGTTCTCGTTGCATCTCCGATATTGATGCAGGCGATCCCCCCTTCCTTCAATACGCGGTACGCTTCGTCCCAGACTGGATCCAAAACTTTATGCATCAACTCAAAGGCTTCCGCCCCCCGAGCTCTTTTTAAGGCATCCTGTATGGAAGAATTCTGCGTAGAGAAGGTCTCATCCCACATTTCAATCATCGGGTATGGTGGTGAAGTAACCATTAAATCTACGCTGTTTGGAGGGATGGAGTCCATCTGCTTGGAATCTTGAAATAGAACAGTATGGGCCGTTTTCATTGGAATTCATTCCATCACAAATGCAAAAGTTTGACAAGAGTTCAAGAAGTGGAAGGTGCTATCCCATGGCCAACCGCTTGAAGTATCCAACCCCGTCCCAAGAAAAGGCCTCTTTCTGACAGGGAAAAATCGAATTATTTTGGAAAATCGGACCAGAGTCCAGGTCGTAGCGCGAGGTCCTGACCGCCGCAGACCAAAGGGCTGTGTGGGGAATGGGTGAGTATTGAGCCAGGATGGGCCGAACACCGCTGGCCTTCACCATCTTGATGGAGGCCTCAAGTTTGGCAAGGTCCTCTCCCGGCAGACCATAAAGGAGATAGGCACCTACGGCTTCGCCTTTGAAGCCGGCCTCCCTCAAGTGACGGGCTGCCTGCTGAAATTCACCTGGCCCCACCTTACTGTCCATGGCCTTGCGACCATCAAAGAAGGCCGTTTCAAGCCCGAGCCGGATGGTCTTGAACCCTGCACGAAACAGCAACCGTGCTACCTCTGTTGACAGGAGTCGTATGTGGAGTGCATTGGGTGTGTGGAAGCGCACGGAGATTCCCCGGCTGACAACCCCTTCAAGGATTGGTACGATGTGGCGGTCTGCATCAATCAGCAGGGCATCATCGTAAAAGGCAAAATCTCGCACCCCGTATTTTTCATGCCAGTATGCAATTTCTTCCACCACGCGTTGGGGCGACCTCCGCCTGAGCCTGGGGCTTAGAAACCCGGACGCACAATAGGCACAACGGAAGGGACAGCCCTGACCGGTAAGGATGGGAATGTAGGGAATAGAGAATTGCAGATCAAAGGCCGGATAGGGGTAGGTGTCAGGCTCGTCAGGACAAAACCGGCATGTGCTCGCATATCCCGTAAGCTGCCCAAGGGTCTCAAGGAGGCTGGTTTCGCACTGACCCGAAAGTACCGTGTGTGCGCCAGCATGTCGTACAGCATGCTCATAGCAAAGGGAAGCATAAACTCCTCCCAGCACCACGGGCACTTTGGGCAACATCTCCCGAACGACCTCAATAAGAGCAATTACTCCCGGATACCAGTAAGTCATCAGGGAGGTCACAAGGACCACCTCCGGCCTCGGGCTGTCGTTGATGGCCTTGCGCACCAATGTTTCCGGTATGCCGTATCTGCAATAATTCCTGGGCACATCAGATAGCTTTTCGGGTTTTGGAATCCGTGTTTTCAGATAGTGCCCCTTGCCGAACCGACCGGCTTTCGCGGGGTGTGATAGCTCGGGATGAAACCGGTCCAGACAGTCGATATAGCTTACTTGATACCCGTGCATCCTCAGGATGCTGGCGATGGTGAGGAGCCCAAGGGGCCTGGCCCAGAAATCATAGGCCGCAAAATTATGTATACAGGGGTTGATCAGAAGGACGTTGGGAGAGTCTTTTCGCATGCCCGACGGT
>DAOURD010000369.1:0-2747 GCA_030625295.1 Desulfobacterales bacterium
AATAAATCCTGTGTGGCAGGCCACAGTCAACAATCGAAACCAGGGTAAGGGTTGCCCCTGCTGTGCCGGAAGGAGTGCAGGTACCGACAACTGTTTGCAAACGATTAACCCACAGTTATCCAAAGAATGGCATCCCAAGAAGAACGGCAGCCTAACTCCAAGGAACGTTACCGCAAAATCAAAACAGAGATGTGCCAGCAAAACCGGTAATCATAAAGAGTGTTAAACGCCTCGGGAGCAATTAGGGGACTTCACATTTAAAGCTCATTCCTTATTCCGGGTGGATATGCTCCTGATCATATGCGCCGTTACCCAAAAATGGTAGAACTGGTGAAGGACCTTTTTGAAGCAGGAAAAGTGGTAGCGGCCATCTGCCATGCTGGCTGGATGCTCGCGTCTGCGGATATACTTGAGGGCCGCAAGGTAACCTCTTTTTTTGCCATCAAGGACGACTTGGTGCACGCTGGTGCCACCTGGGTGGACCAGCAGGTGGTTGTGGATGGAAAACTCATCACCAGTCGGAAACCAGATGATCTTCCGGCCTTTATGAAGGCGATTATCGACAATCTGAGATAAATCGTAAGTGCGAGGAAAAGAATGAGGGTCAGGTCTTGAAATATCATTTTATGATGAATCCTATTCTACTATCTTGTTTATATTCCTTCGACGCTTCAGGGTTTCGAGTTTGGTGTCATGAGCTTTTTCGACGAACAGGAGCCCGGAGTCTGCTTCTGTGATGCCCTTTTAAGGGTTTGTCCTTTGTCCGTTGCTTAGGATCAGGTGGCCCGGCCCCAATGTGGGCCAGCAAAACCGAAATACCGATCAGGCCAGCTTTGCAAGAGGCTTAAGGTAAAGGCAGAGTCACATGCCCCTGCAGTAGCTCTTTGACAATTGAATATTTAACTCAACTGGGGCCAGGTTCTTTTACTTTTCCTCCTGTCCGTTCCACTTCTTCGGTCTTTGCCGCTTCGTCTTTCTGGGATGTGGAAGGTGTAAGAAAACTGTCTTCGCTCAAACCTGAAACGTCTTCCACCGTTATCTTGAGGTATAGCCTTTATTTGATTCGCTCCAATAGGTTCACAAAATACATCCGGGGCCAGGGTCTACATCTCATCCTATAGTTAATATAGGCGTGGTGAAACTAAATGTCGCCGGTGGCCCCAGACTTCTGTTGAAAAATATATGTGGAAATTGCCCCCACCATATGCCGTGTCACGAAGCTCTCCAGAACCATTTCAAAGTTTAGACCTTGTTGCTTCTTTAGGCTTTTCTATGAGTTACAGAACATGCACACCGAAGCAAGCTAAGGTTTACGTACACCGTGGGTGTTGTTTCAGAGAAATTACTGGTGATCACGAACACGGCAGGGGCAACATTGTCAAAGATCTTTTTCTAAACAAAAGATAATGCAGATTAAAAAGAATTCAATAAGAAATCGGCACAGGTGAACAAGAAAAAAGCCGTGACATTCTTTAAGGCAATATTCGGCCAAGAGTCAAAATAGGGGTCGGGTCTTCATTCTTGACAAGGGCGATGAGGATAGGAGAGAAATAGAAAAAGGGCTTAGGCTGATTAACCTAACCCCTTGAAATCATTGGTGCCCCCGGCGTGAATCGAACACGCGGCGCAAGGATTAGGAATCCTTTGCTCTGTCCACTGAGCTACGGGGGCTATTTCTATCTTATCTCCACCGCAAGCTGCTGTCCAGGGTATATCTTGCTCCGTGGTGTGAGGTCATTGATGCGGAGAAGTCGTTCCAGTTTCATGTTATGGCTACGGGCAATTTGATAAGGGCTGTCCCCACGCTTGACCCGGTATGTCCTGGTATCCGCACCGGTTTGCACCGCATCTGTTCCTTTACGGACAACCAGTCGCTGCCCAATGTGTAGATGAGTGGTCTTAAGGTTGTTGAGGCGTATGATTTTCTTGGTGTTTGTGTTGTAGCGCCGGGCCAACAGCCAGAGGGAGTCCCCTCTTTTGACGCGGTGGATAATAGATCCTGATTGACCAGAATCGACAGTTTGCCTCGCCTCTGCGTAGACCGGTCGTCTGCCCCTTGAGGGTATCTTTAGCCTCTGTCCTACCCTGATAAAACCCTGCCTTCTGAGATTATTGGCAGATGCGATGGCACGTACAGTTGTCCGGTAGCGGGCGGCCAGGTACGAAAGCGTTTCTCCCCGCCGAACCCGGTGATAGGCATACAACCTTTTGGGTGGAGTCCACGCAGGGATTTCGTCCAGCCTTGCAACAAGAAGGGCACCGTTGTCCTTCGGTACCTTTAGCTCATAAGAGTCAGGAGGCGTTGCCTTGTGGCGCAGTTCCGGGTTGAGATCCTCAAGGCTTTTGTCAAAGATGCCCATTACCTTTGCGATATCTTTGACCCGCATCTGCTTTGAAATCGTGATTTTCTCATACGAGTGCGGTGGGTCAAGACCTTTCAGGTCGAATCCAAATCGCTCCGGGTCGTTTATGATAAAAAGGGCTGCTAAGAAGCGTGGGACATAGCGCGCTGTTTCCCATGGGAGCTTTTCAAAAAGATCCCAGAAGTTGTCCAGATAGTTGATATTCTGATTTCGTATAACCCTGAGGACCTTTCCCTCTCCGCAGTTGTATCCTGCCAGCACAGTAGTCCAGTCACCAAATATGTTGTGGAGTTCTTTAAGATAGGCAATGGCCGCACGGGTAGACTTGGTAACATCCATTCTTTCATCTACCCATTGGTCCCTTTTGAGACCGAACTTGTAGCC
>DAOURD010000313.1:0-3234 GCA_030625295.1 Desulfobacterales bacterium
ACAGTGGGGGTCATTAGTCAATAACGAAGTGCCTAAAGTGAACTAAAGTGAACTAAAGTGCCTAAAGTTAAAAAGGATTAAGGGATTCAGGAATTGAGGGATTAAAATCAGACGCAATTCCTTCAATCCCCAAATTCGTAATTCCTGAATTGATAGTGGTTACATAAACTTTAGCTCACTTTAGGCACTTCAGACACTTTAGCTCACTTCTTAAAGGATATATCGACTCAGGTCCTCGTCGTCCTTGATATCTTTTAGTCTTTCGTACACATACTTAGCGTCAATTATGATCTGCTGTTCCCCAACATCCGGTGCGTCAAAGAGGATCTCGTCAAGGAGCCGCTCCATTACCGTGTAGAGCCTCCTTGCCCCTATGTTTTCAGTACGGGCATTGACTTCCGTGGCAATCTCTGCAATGGCAGAAATCGCATCGTCTTCAAATACTAAATCTATACCCTCTGTCTTTAGCAGGGCCTTGTACTGAAGAATGAGGGCGTTCTTCGGCTCAGTCAGTATTCTGATAAAATCATCCTTACCCAGAGACTTGAGTTCGACCCTGATCGGAAACCGGCCCTGGAGTTCCGGAACCAGGTCAGAGGGCTTGGCGGTATGAAAAGCCCCAGAGGCAATAAAGAGGATATGGTCTGTTTTCACCATACCGTACTTCGTGGTCACCGTGCATCCCTCTACAATGGGAAGGAGGTCCCGCTGTACGCCCTCCCTTGAAACATCAGGCCCATACGTGCCCTCTCTCCCTGTGATCTTGTCGATCTCATCAAGGAAGATGATTCCTGTCTGTTCGACCTTGCTGATGGCCTTCTTGACCACCTTGTCCATGTCCACCAGCCGTTGCGCCTCCTCTTGAGTAAGAATCTCCATGGCCTCCGGAACCTTGACTTTCCGCTTCTTCGTTTTTTTTGGAAACATGCTGCCAAACATGTCCTTCAGGTTGATATCCATCTCCTCAAGCCCTACGCTGGAAAATATCTCCACCACAGGCATGGCCCGTTCAGCCACCTCAAGATCGACGTAGCGATTGTCAAGCTTGCCTTCGCGCAACATTTCCCGGATTTTTTCGCGTGTTGACGGCGGCTCAATGGCGTTCTTCCTGACAAGCTCTAACATCTTCTCTTCACTTTCAGCCTCCTTAGAGGCCTCAGACTTCTTTTTCGGTGGAAGGAGGATATCAAGCATGTGCTCCTCTGCGATAGTTTGAGCCTTTGCCTTGACCGACTCCTGCTCTTCCGATTTCACCATATTAACGGCAAGCTCTGTTAGATCGCGCACCATAGATTCAACGTCGCGGCCTACATACCCCACCTCGGTAAACTTGGAGGCCTCAATTTTTAAAAAGGGAGAGTCAGCCAGCCGGGCTAAACGTCGTGCAATCTCTGTCTTACCCACCCCTGTGGGGCCAATTAGAATAATATTTTTTGGGGTGATCTCGTCTCGCAAGTCTTTCGGGACCTGCTGCCGCCGCCAACGGTTCCTAAGAGCGATCGCCACAGAGCGCTTGGCATCGTTCTGCCTTATGATGTACTTATCCAGTTCTGATATGATCTCACGCGGTGTCAGTTGTTTCATCGATGTTCCCTTCATGAAATCGCTACGCGATTTTATTTGAGCTCTTCAATAGTGATATCTTCATTCGTATAAATGCAAAGGGAAGCAGCAATTCTCATAGCTGCATCTGCAATCAATCTCGCATCCAACTCCGTGTGGTGGATCAGGGCAGTCGCGGCAGCCTGGGCATACGCTCCGCCCGATCCGATTCCCAGGACCGCTTCATCCGGCTCAATCACATCGCCATTTCCCGATATCAGAAACAAATGCTCAGAATCCACAGCCAGAAGAACCGCTTCCAGTCGCCTCAAATACTTGTCGGTCCTCCAGTCCTTTGCCAGCTCCACAGCAGAGCGCGTAAGATTGCCATTGAATTGCTCAAGCTTTCCTTCAAAGCGTTCATATAGATTCAGGGCGTCAGCCGTCGCTCCAGCAAAGCCGACGACAATTTCATCTTTATATATCTTTCGAACCTTCTTGGCATGGTGTTTCATGATCGTATCCTTCATGGTCACCTGGCCATCGCCTGCCACAGCCACGTGCTTTCCCCGTCGCACCGCTAAAATAGTAGTTCCATGAACGTCTATGTTTCTTCCATTCATTTCAATTCTCCCAGCTTCGCAACTTCCCCTCCCTATCGCCTGGGGTGTGCTTTGTCGTATACCTCCATTAACCGGTCAATACTCACGTGAGTGTATCTTTGGGTTGTGGTCAGGCTTGCATGACCCAGCAATTCCTGCACCACCCGGAGGTCCGCCCCAGCATCAAGCATGTGGGTGGCAAAGGTGTGCCGGAGCCCGTGAGGACTTATTGGACGCAACAGCCCCAACTCTCGAACCACCTTTTCCAGCAACCGAGCTATGGAACGGGTGCTTAGCCGCCCTCCCCTGCTGTTCAAAAACAGGGGTTCGTTGCCTGTCAACACAGATCCCGTGGCATTGCCCCTTTTGTCAATGTATGCACGTATGCAAGCAAGAGCTTTTTCCCCCACAGGGGCCAAGCGCTCTTTGTTCCCCTTCCCGATCACCCGTACAAAGCCCCCGTCAAAGTCTACATCGCCAACATCCATACCCGCCAGCTCGGCCACCCGCACGCCCGTAGAATAAAGGGTCTCTAAAATGGCCCGGTTCCGTGAGGCAAGCACCGATTCCCCCTTTACCCCGTCCAACAGGCGAAACATGTCATCCACCGGAAGATAGTTCGGCACCGGCCTTCCTCGCCTGGGGGTCAAGACCCTCTCGGCCGGGTTTGTGCTCATGACCCCTCTTCTAACCAGGAATCGAAAAAAAGTCCTCAGAGCTGAGAGTTTCCGGGCAATGGTGCTCTTTTGGTTCTTCTTGTATAAAAAACCTAAATAGGAACGGATTACTGTGTCATCCACATCACGAACGTCTCCCTTTTCCCCTCTCCTAAGCAGGCCGCTCGCCGGATCTCGAAGATAGACCAAGAATTGCTCGAGGTCGTTTCGGTAGGCCCGGCAGGTGTTGGGCGAAAAACCCTTTTCAGCCGACAGGACTTCGATAAAGCTTTCTATCCATCCTCTCATGGCAATCCCGGTCTAGTCGTCTTTATTAGGCGAAAACTTAACAAATGAGTCAAGTTTTGTGACGTAAAACGGCATCCTTCATTTTCGCCACAAAGTAGTTTACACTTTTTTTCACCACCCCAGGT
>DAOURD010000346.1:0-2925 GCA_030625295.1 Desulfobacterales bacterium
GTTTCCATGTCGCCGTGATAGTCGAGGTGTTCCCTGGATAGATTGGTAAAAACCCCCACATCGAACTCGCAGAAGGCTACGCGATGGAGATCAAGGGCGTGGGATGACACTTCAAGAACCACGTGAGTTGTCTCCCTATCGACCATCTTGCGCAGCAGCCGCATAAGATCAAGGGACTCGGGTGTTGTCACCGGATTGGTAAAGCTTTGCCCTCCAAATCGGTAGTTGATGGTACCAATTACGCCAACTGTGAAGTTAGCAGCATTCAAGATGGACTCTATGAAATAGGCCGTTGTTGTCTTACCGTTTGTACCAGTAATGCCGATCATGCAAAGCTCTCGGGACGGATTCCCGTAAAATGCTGATGAGACGGTAGCCAGTGCCAGCCTGGCATCTTCAACCTGAGCCACACTGATCAATGGCGGCCCGGACCACTGCTTTTCTGTTAGAACGGCAACAGCCCCCTTTTCGATCGCCTCTTCAATGTAGACGTATCCATCGCAGCGGTGGCCCTGGATCGCTACAAAGAGCCCTCCGGGCGTCACAGTGCGCGAATCATAATGGATCGAATCGATAATCTGATCTTCAAGTCCAACAAAATGCTTAACCGCTACGGCCTCCAGAAGAAGACTTAGCTTCACCCCATTGTCTTTGCCTCGCATGAGACCCTGAGAGAACTCCCTGCTGGCCGCTGACCCTCCCGCCCAGAGCCTGTGCACTCAGGGGTGGCCAGTTCAGGAGGAACCTTCAAATACCGTAGCGTTTCTCGTATGATACGTCTGAACACCGGGGCAGCTACCACCCCGCCATAATGGTTTTTCTGAGGCTCATCGATCACCACCAGAACGGCAATCTCCGGGTTTTCAGCAGGCACAAATCCTACAAAGGAGGCCATGTATTTATCCTCTGCATACCCCCCTCCTGCAGGGTCGGCCTTCTGGGCAGTACCGGTCTTTCCTGCAACCCTGTAACCCCTCAGGGCCGCCCGAACACCGGTACCACCTTTCTCCACGCTTCTTTCCATCATGCGCGTCAAGCGCCAGGCATTTTCAGATGAAATAACCTGCCTTACGGCGGCGGGTTGAAAACTCTTTATTGCGCGGCCTTGCGCGTCCGTCATCCCCTGCACTAGATACGGCTTCATCAAGATCCCATCATTGGCTATGGCGGAAACCGCGGCCGCAAGCTGCAAGGCTGACACAGAAACGCCCTGTCCAAAACAGATTGTCACAGCATCGATCTCAGACCAGCCTCCAACAGGGAGTAAGCTGCCCCGAGTCTCGCCTGGACAGTCAACGCCCAATCTACTGCCAAGACCGAATTCTTTTAGTTTATGGTAGAGGTAGGCCGGACCGACTTTTTCGCCCACCTTGGCAGCGCCAATGTTGCTGGAGTACTTTAGAATATCCTGAAGCGAAAGCGCAGCATAGGGCCTAATGTCATGCACAACATTCTTACCAATCCTGTAGGCCCCCTTCTCGCAGTAAAACTCTGAACGAGGCTTGCAGAGTCCTGATTCCAGGGCTGCAGCACCAAGGAATATCTTGAATGTAGAACCCGGTTCAAAGGAGTCCGTAATCGCACGGTTCCGCCACAACCAGGGTTCATATTGGCTAAAAGCATTTGGGTTAAACCGCGGCACGTGGGCCACGGCCAGGATTGCCCCTGTCCTGGGAACGATCACCAGTGCGATGCCCGACTTGGCCCAATACCCCCTTACGCCTTCAGAAAGTGCCTGCTCGACAATATACTGAATGTTTTTGTCAATGGTCAAAATCAGGTTATACCCTGGCTTGCCTTCAGGGGAAGGGTCTTTGGCCGTAAAGCCCCGGCCAAGGGCATCTCTTAAAACTGTCCGGCTACTTTCTTGGCCTTTCAGGAAGGAGTCATAATAGAATTCCAGCCCCTCCAGCCCGCTTCCGTCCGTCCCGCAAAACCCTATTACCTGTGCGGCCAGGTTCTTCAGAGGATAGAATCGCCGGCTCTCTGTGACAAAGTCGATCCCATCCAGATCCAATTCTCTGACCGGCGAGACCTCTGCGGGGTCGGCATGCCTTTTGATCCAGACAAATCTCTTGCCCGATAATAGCTTCTCCAACAGAGGCTCTTGTTTCGCGTGTAGGGCCCGGGCCAGGGCCGAAGCAGTCTGTTCCGGAGAGCAAATACGGCCCGGATAGGCGCAGATGGAAGCTACATCAAGGCTTACCGCTATCTCCGCGTAGTTTCGATCATAGATGGCGCCCCGTTTGGATCTGTTGTGAAAGGCCCTTTTGTACTGGTCTGCAGCCCTGGACCGAAGCTGCTTGCCCTCAAGGACCTGCAATTGAAAAGCTCGGCCCACCATGACGGCAAAGCAAATCCCCAAAACAGTCCCCACCAGAATGATCCGAAACCGAATCCACCTCAACGGATTCGATTTTTTTTTGCTACGGGTCCTCATGGGATCACCACGACCTGTTTTGAACCAGGCATCACCAGCCCTCGTTGTCGGGCTATGCGCATGATACGTTCTGGAGACCTCAAACGTGCCTCCTCTACCTGTAACTTCCTGTCAAGATCCATCAAGCGCTCGTGCTCTTGGGTGGCTTCAGTAATTTCATACCCAGTTTGCACATACTGCACCCTGCACCAGGTATAGACTAAGAGTTCTGCCATGAGGACTACCATAAACGCGATCCATATGGCTATCATAGGATGTCGCCTCCCTTTTTTCACAGCGCCCCCCTCTAAATTGACTATTGACCGTGGAGAAGTGAGCTAAAGTGCCTAAAGTGAGCTAAAGTTAAGGCCTGCCCTGGCGCTACATGCTTAAACTAATCTACTAAGCCTATAGTCCCGGTCTGGGCCAGGGACTTGAAAAAACTTTTTTAAGATTGGTTTTGTTTCTTAAACCCTGGCCCAGCCAATTACCAGGGCGGGCTTTAG
>DAOURD010000016.1:0-9386 GCA_030625295.1 Desulfobacterales bacterium
GGCCACAAGTTCTTTGCCGGTGCCGCTCTCCCCGTGAATTAGGATGGTTGCTATCGATTTTGCCACCTGCTTGACACTATTCAGAAGGGACATCATCGCCGGGCTGGAACCGATAATGGGGGGAAGCTTTTTCTGTTGTTCAAGGGACTGGCGCAGGGCAATGTTCTCACGGGTTAGGTCCTGCCAGTCCAGCGCCCTGCCAATGGTCAGCAGGATGCGTTCTTTGCGGAAGGGTTTCGAGATGTAGTCAAACGCCCCCTTTCGTATGGCTTCCACAGCGGTTTCAATGGTGGCATACGCGGTCATGATAATCACCGCCGCAGAGGGTTGGGTCCTTTTGACCTCATCAAGCAGGGCAATCCCATCCATCTTAGGCATCTTCAGGTCGGTGATCACAAGATCAAAAGGTTGTTCTGCCATGATTTCAATCGACTTCAAGGGGTCATGTTGGGTCACCACCTCGTGGAGGGTCCTTTCGGTTATGATCCTTCTTAGAAGGGCCAACATGTCTCTTTCATCATCCACAATCAAGATTCTGCTTGGCATGATCCCTCGGCTTCTTTGGCTTCTACCTAACTTGAGCGATTTTTATCCCCCTCCCCCTAACCCCCTCCCACGAGGGGAGGGGGAATATCTGAAATTACCTTTTCAAGAATCGCTCAATTTGGCTTTTAGTGTGACAGTGAATGTAGTTCCCCGGGGGCTTTGCGGTGTATCTTCGGCGCTGCTTTGACACGCAATGGTCCCTTCATAGCTGGTTACAATGCCGTGGCTAACGAAAAGGCCCAACCCTGTTCCTTCTCCTTCATTCTTAGTCGTGAAGAAAGGGTCGAAGATATTTTCCATGTGTTCTTCCTTGATGCCCTCTCCGTTATCTCGTACAATTACACATATTTTTCCTTGACTGGCATCCAGGGCGGTTTTGATCTCCAGGATACCTCCCTCTTTCATGGCGGCTGTGGCGTTGTTGATGAGGTTCAAGAACACCTGCTGCATTTGACGCGAGTCGCCTTTTACCCCGGGAAGACCGGGAGATAAATCTAATCGGAGTTCAATATCTTTCATTTCCATCGAATGCCTGACCACGTTGATTATATTGTTGATGGCTTCATTGATTTCGCAATATTCTGAAACACCCTCTTCCTGCCGGGCAAAGCTCAGCAGGTTTTCCACGACTTCCTTGCAATGAAGGCTGTGGCGCTCAATGGTTCTTAGGTCCTGGTAATCCTGGCTGTCTTTGTCGAGTTTCTCCAGAAGGAGGTCTGTAAAGCCCAGTATCACACCGAGGGGATTGTTCAGTTCGTGGGCCACTCCAGCAGCCAGGGTCCCCATCGAAGCTAACTTTTCGGTATTGACAAGCTGGTTTTCCAGTTTCTTGTTTTCGGTAATATCTCTGGCAATGCACAGGACCGATGCCACCTTGCCTTGCTCATCTTTAAGGGGCATGAAGTTGGCGCTGAGCCAGGCCGTGTGTCCTCCGGTTGTCACCATAACTTCGTCCCGCACGCTTTTGCCGAATTGAAAGACGACGCCAATGAGCTTGAGCTGTTGGGCTGCAACCTCTTCTGAAAAGAGGGCAGACAGGGGCTGGCCGATAAACTCAGAGGGTGTCCCCCCAAGAAAATTGGCGGTAAAGTTGTTTAGAGACTGAAAATGGCCGTATTCATCGACCGTAAAGATAAAGTCCTCAGCGCTTTCCACTAAGCTGCGGTATTTTTCTTCAGACTTCTTGAGTTCCTTAGTATTCTGGGCCACCTGGTGCTGGAGACTGCGAACCCGCTTCTCTTCGTATAATAGAACAGCCCCTAACCCTATAACGACAGAAGCAATAGTTACGTACGGGAACCAAACCATAATGAAACGACTCCTGTTACTTCCCGGACTGCGATCCACACTGGCTCAAGGAGTTGGAGAATCCGGCGTCAAGTTTTACGCTTACCCTGCCAAACCATTCCCTAAGGGTTTCATAATCATGCCCCTCTGGAGGATTTCCCTCTAAGACCTCTCTGTCGAAAGAATAACCATATCTTTTCAAGAAAAGCATTCCGCTTCTTAAAACCACCTCGTCATTATAATGCCTAAAGCTCCTGGAATTTAACAGAGAATTACTTAATTGTGCCGCCTTATCAATATCGGTTAGATGTTTCTCCGTTCCGTTTTCGTTCTTGTTATTCACAGTGGCGAAAGCCTCTAGAATCGCCTGCACGTTAAATCCAAGATGTTCTCGAGAAGGAATTTTCTCTGGAAGATCACCGCACAGAGCGAGATATATCTCTGCTATTTCATTAATAGATACTGGGTATGATTCACTACTATAACCACTAGCTTGACCAACCGCCTCCTCAGGCGTCTGCACAAACCTGTGTAGTCGGATTCTCTCTGGCAATGATAAAGCGCCTTCGAGACCCCGCGATGGTTGGATACCGATCAGATCTATGTGATCTCTATAGGTAGTCGAAATAAAGGGAATAGTCCTCGTGGTATAGTCAAGTACCTGTCTGAAAGTTTTGTTTCCCCAATCTTTGACGACTTCTTTCATAGTATTCAAACACGGATCAGACAGCTTTTCATCTTTGAGTTCACAAGATCTAATGATTATGCAAGGGTTCGAATACGGTGGATCTGTCTCCGTACGAGATATCTCTAAGTATATGGCACTGCTTTCAAGTTGCTCGTTTATTACGGATCTAATTGCCGGAGCATGAGGACCATAACTAAAACTAAGAAATGGGGTTTTGGTCAAAAGCTGACCATGATTTGAATAATGGTATAAATGAGCAATATAGATCAGTTTGTTAAGCTTTACCTCCTGGAGATGGGGTACCGTACAGCCAAAATACACGATGAGATTCTTTAAGGCATCCCTTTCCTCTTCATCCATAGCATAATTGATCGTCTCGGAATTTCTACAACCCATTGGAATTGTCCATATTTATTGGCGCTATTCCTAGTTCGATTACGGAATAATGGAATGGTGGAATAATGGAATGGTGGAATAATGGAATATTGGGGATAAGAAGCGCAACAAATAATTTCCTGATTGCTTTTATTCCTCTTGACCCATCATTCCATCATTCCAGTATTCCCTGGCCCAGACCGGGTTTTTACATGGCACCGCTTATTATTCTCATGTCGCGCCAGGGCGGGCCATCATTCCAATTGCGGAGCGGAGCGGAGCTAAGTTCTGTCCATGACATCACTATAACTCATCGTTCGCTTAATAAATTCGTACTTAGATTAATTCTTGTTTCAGGTTTCAGGTGTCAGTGTTCAGGTGTCAGGGAAAAATCGCGCAAGACCTTAAACACGCCCGCGGAGCGTAAACCTGACACCTGACACCTGACACCTGACACCTGACACCAAAAAGTACGAACAAAAGAATTTATCTCTTGGCGCCCGCATTCTTCAAAAGTGTAAACCGAGGAATGAAGGATGCCTCATCTATCTATAATAATCTATAATAATTCGGATTTATATGTAACAAAAGAAACTGTTGACGCGGAGTATGTCCCAAGGCTTACAGGGTGTCAAGTTAATTGTGAATACCGCATGTTGCACTGTTTTATGATGATAAATACCGGCTCGATTTACTCATAAAAGGAAGGATTTGCCCTGATAATTTTTTCTACTTCCGGAATATCTTCCGGTCTGTCAACCCCGATGCTTTTGTATTCAGTTTTTACTATATGAATCGGTATCCCGTTTTCAAGAAGGCGGAGCTGCTCGAGCTTTTCCGTCTGCTCCAGATATCCGGGCCCCAGTTCCACGAATTTTTTAAGGGTTCTCATCCGAAACGCGTAAATCCCGATGTGCAGAAAAAATTCCACTTTTTTATTGTCCCGCGGATACGGTATTGGGGACCGTGAGAAGTATAACGCCCTGAGATTATTGTCAAAAACAACCTTGACGCGATCAGCGCTGTCTTTTTCACCCTGTGTAATCCTCCTTACAGGCGTTGTCACCTGCACAGCAGGATCGGAAAACGGCTGGATTAACCTTGTCAGCACATGAGGATCAAGCACGGGTTCATCCCCCTGGATATTTATGACAACATCATCTTCCTGAATAACATCAAGCGCTTCAGCGGCTTCAAGCACACGGTCGGATCCGCTCGGGTGGTCAGGGCTTGTCATTACCGTATCAACATCATTGGACTTTGCGTCGTTAAAAATCTTTTCGCTGTCGGTTGCAAGCACAACACGTTGTAATATTTGACATTTTTTTGCTTGATTATAAACACGCCAGTACATTTTTCTGCCTTCGATTTCAGCAAGCGGCTTACCCTCAAAACGTGTTGAGCCGTAGCGGCACGGTATAATACCGTAGCAGGATGGAAGTTCAGTCATGGTTTTACCTAAAGTGATCGGTTCAAGGTTCAAGGTTCAGGGTTCAAGGTTCAACGGTTATAATATATTGACATCCCTCACTTTACAGTTCACGGTTCACGGTTCACGGTTTTAACCTCTGAACGTTGAACCGCTGAACCTTACTACTTGAGGCATCATCCTTTTGATATCAGACAGTTAGGGCTCTTCAACCGGGAACCGTGAACGTTGAACCGCTCAACCTAGATTTTACTCGTTTGTTCAGGTATTCGGTTATAAGCCCACACGCCCGGGCCGTCCCCCCCTGGCGCGTTTTAACGTACTTAAGCGCGGCCTCTTGTACTTTTTTACGGTCAGGCGGCTGCTCTATCTCCCGGGCAAGCGTGTACGCTGCCTCCTTCCAGTCAGAAACTTCACGGAGCAAACCCTGTTCCACTATTTCCAGGCCTACCCAGGAAAAGCTTTCCCAGTACCGGCCGATCACAGGTATTACTCCGCATAGCAGTGCTTCAAGAAAGTTCTGGCCGCCAAGCGGAGCAAGTGAACCTCCGACAAAAACAGCCGCGGCCAACTGGTAGGCCATGGTCAATTCGCCGAATGTATCCCAGAGGATCACAGAACCTTTTTGAACAGGTGGCCCTGTTTTTGACCGGAGCAACCACGGTATTTTAAGACGGTCAAGCGTCTTTGCCCACACCCCGATCCTGTGCATATGGCGCGGGAACAGCCCGATTACTGTTTCAGGATGCCGGCCTGAGATGTCCGCGATGATCTTTTCAATGTCATCCTCTTCTTCCTGCCGGACAGAGCCCAGGACAAGAAACGGCGCGTCCGCCGGGATGATCTGCTTTACCCTGTTCTGCTGGGCGAGCGTATTCACGCTGTCTGCCGCCCGGTCGAATTTAATGTTCGGCATTGCACTGACCCTCTCTCTGCCGAATATCGCGGCAAACCGGCTTGCGTCATCTTCAGACACGGCAAGAATCCTGTCAGGGCTAAGTGAACGCGTAAGGGACGGCCATGCCATGTATCTTTTTACATATTTTTCAGTAAGCCTGCCGTTTATGACACATATTTTACAGCCGCTTTTTTTCAGCGCTGACAGATGGCCGGGCCAGATTTCCGTCTCAAGAAGGACCATAAGCCGGGGCTGTATTTTCCGGACTGCTTTTTTCATAATTGAGGGACGGTCAAAAGGGAAATAGGCGCTTTCCGCTGTAATGCCCCTTGCGTTTGGCGTAATGTCACTGACAGCCTTTTCCAGTATTCCCATCCCCTGGACCGTGTTTGTTGTCAGGACAATTTTTACAGGATTTTCAGGATACAATGTTTTTAAAATCGACCATGCCAGGAAGGATTCGCCGGCAGAGGCAGCCTGGATCCACAGGTCCGCAGGTCCGGATATTTCCCTTTTAAGAACCCGCTGGTCAAAACCGTCCGCAAGCCGTCTGTTTAACCTTAAAGCGGGGATGACAAGTCTCCATAAAAAATCATACAGAAGAAATGCGGTTTTTTCGGTTATTCCTGAAGGCACGTATCAGGTTCCTCAAGCTTAATATAAGCTTTCCATGGCCCAGTCAAGTTCGCTTTACAGGTCTCGAAATCCTCACGATTCACGCTATTATCAGTGTGTTGAGGATTATTTTGCGAAATAAATAAAGGTGAAGAAATAGAACACTGCGAAAGATATGAGCACTGCTATCAGGTTCCAGTGTCCATTGTTTTGCAAAAGAATGTTCCATCTGAAAAACCATAATAATTTCCAGTCAACCCGCTTAAAGGACGGCACGAACCGGTTTACATTTAGGCAATAATTTTCATATGCTTGCCTAAACAGTATCCGCAACTTTCTTTCCTCGCGTTTTACGCGGTTCACCATATAAAAATAATACAGCATAATAAAAACAAGGATTACCCAAACATTTCCGGTGATGAGCAGACAACCTAATAATAGAAAAAAACGGCCGATGTACATCGGGTTTCTCATCAACATATAAAGCCCTTTAACGGCGAGTGTTCTATTTTTCTCCAGAGAAGCGAAGCACCAAAGCTGGATCAATTCACCGAATAGACACACAACAAATCCAGGCCAAAACCAAGAAGGCTTTATTTGTGGGATTAAAATTATGAAGAAAACTAAGAAAATCGGATACCGAAGTTTTAATAGAACCGATCTTACTGCTTTATTGTTGAAAATTTCATGGGTTCGATTCACTATATTATCGAGCATGTTACCTTCCTTTGTTAATTTTGGACCTCCAATTGAAGTGCGGGGCGTCGCTCCAATACTCTACCACTCCTTGTGAACAGGATAAACCTGCCCGCCCGTGCCTGTGCACCCATGCCGAACCACTCGTCCCTAACCATAGCAGGCGAACTTAACGAGGCCAGCAGCGGCAGGCAATGGCAGGCGGGGCAAGTGCCACTAAAAGATCTATAATTTCAATAAGTTTAGAAGTGCCGAAACATTCTAACTATATCACGGATGGACTTTATTGCCCTGCCAGGCAGCCATAGATCGCTCAGGGTCTTGCCCAGGGCAAGCCTTCTCCTCTCCTTATTGGTCATGCTCTCAAGGTTAAGCTTTCCCTTTACCTTGAGAAAACCCATCCGGTCAATGCTCGCCAGGAAATCCTTGAGCTTCCCTGGCCGTGGGATGTAAAGGCATGATGCGAAGTCTACGAGGTACGGAAGCCCAGTATCGTCTATGCCGTAATTTCTCCTGTTCCTCAGGTCCAGATGCAGAACCCCCCTCTGGTGCATCTGCTCAATAATTTTTGAGAGTTTCTCAAAGTAGGCGCCATCTGGCTTCTTTGTTGTCGCTCTGAGGTTTTCACCCCCCATATAGGATGTGACGAGAGTGTACCTATCTGGCCTGCCGGTGAGCTTTGGTATACCGGATATGTCCTTTAGCCTTGAGTAGATAAAAGCCTCCCAGGAGACGAGCAGTATCCCCATCATGCGCACAGGCCAGGCTTTGTTCCTGTAAGTCTTTTCCACAAGGCATCTGCCATCAAGACGCATCAATGAAACATCAGGCCCGTAGATACGTTCCTTTTTTAATGCCATTTGTGTCATATGTTCACCAAGTATCTCATTTCCTCTGTTGACAAGAACCTAGCTCCGCTTCGCTACGCAACTGGCCTCCGGCCGGTAGGGCCTACGCCCCAGAGGGAATAGTGGAACGGAAGTACCTCGACAATTCTTCGGCCACTACAACGTGCCCAAGGGGGGTCCAATGCTGGTCGTAGGTGTAGTAGACCTGACGACCTCGCGCCGCCAGGCTCTGCAGCGCAGCGGTGGCGCTGACAAATCCGATGCCCTGGCTTTGGCAAAACTCGCGCAGGACATTCTCCTGGGAGTCCAGTCGGTTGTACAGCTTCTTCTTGAATTCTTTCGGCGCAGGTAGCCCGCGTTTTTTGAGTGAAGCAAAGCCGTGCAGATGTTCCGGCGAAATGTTTTTTTCTACCAGGGGCATTACCACATGGGGTTTACTTGGAGCGTATGCGAAAACCAGGCGGATCGTCTCCCGATCGCAGAGCTCCTTGATCATTTTAAAAACCTTGACTGTGCTGGTCCAGCCGAAGGATTGGCGAAACTCGCATTCGGTCCAGTATAGGCGCATGAGACGCTTGGGCTTGAAAGCGTAATATCTGACACCAGGACCCGGTGGCACCGCAACGGGCATCCAGGAAAGTATTTCAGCACCCCGAACCGGGCCGTCGGCATTGATAGGACCCAGGTGCTTGATAAAACCGGTTTTGAAACCTATTACAACGGGGGAGTATTTGATGGCTTTCACAATCCGCTTATCCAAAGGTTGGCCCGGGTTGCTCGAACCCTTTTCAAGCCTGACGCCTTTGAAGTCATTTCCTTCGTAAATCATGAAGATGGCCACCTTTGGTTTGAGGTCCAGGCCAAACGCCCGAAACGTGTTAAGATAATAGTCCGGCCGGCCGCCCGAAATCCCCAAATTGTAGACACTGCGGTTCAGTTTTTTCCCCAGAAGAACTGGCCACGGTTCATCGTCGGACACCCGTGACCCTTCTGTGAAGGAATCACCCATTGTCACAATATCGTACTGTTCAAGGCTGGTGAGGTTCCGGTATCCACGGGCATCGGTTGTTAGGGTGACGTCAACCGTAGGGTATCCTGCCGGGGGGTCGGGATAGGAGCGGGCGGTAGGCGGGCCGTCGGTGTAACGGATTCTATAGAAACTGTTAGGGGGACGGTGACGCACGACATCATGAACGCGTTCCCCGGGCCAATTTTTTCTGAACTTGACTTGTTTTTCGATATAACGCGGTTTGCGAATAAGCTGCCCCAGGACATGGATCGCCAGCGTTGCAAGGATAACCGAGAACGCGAGGGCTACAACGCGAAAGGCCACTTGTTTCCCGCTGAGCTTCATTGAGGCCCAAAGGGCATAAGCAACCAGCCAGAGGATTGGCGTGAGGAAAAAGAGAATAGAAAACCACTCCACGGAGTATCTGCCAAGCAGGACATGGCGGTGTTCCGCGATTAGCTCCACGACATTGCTGGGAAAAAGCCAAATGCAGAAACTGAGCGAGACAATACCCAACGCCAAATAGATTTTAACTCGTTTTCCCTTTACCTTTTCCATCCAGCAATTCTTTCGCCATTTATTCTTCAAACACGCTCCAATTATACGTAACCGTTCACGGGGGTATTTCCCGGCATGTCATTGCGAGCGGAGCGAAGCAATCTCTTAGTGAGGGGATTGCTTCGTCGCTTCGCTCCTCGCAATGACAGAAAAGGGTACCCTGTCAACGGTTACAAAAAGTTGCTTCTAAAACAGTGCATAGATAAACGGTGCTATTGCACTACTTTCCGTGAAAACAATCAGGGCACCCAAAAGGAATAGAACCAGCACAATGGGCAACAGCCAATAGCGCTTTCCAACCTTCAAGAATTCCCAGAATTCGGCTATGATGGATTGATTCGCCATGTCTCTCTCCTTAATATCGTTTTAAAAATCGTTCCTTGGGTTGTACAGGCTCAGTGCGGTCTACCCAGTAAGACGAAGCCTTTTTGTCAGGC
>DAOURD010000119.1:0-5351 GCA_030625295.1 Desulfobacterales bacterium
TATCTTCTTCATCTCTTAAACCCTGCCAGGGCCATCTCGGCCAATTGGTTTACCACGGATGCAGCCAAGGTTGACCCTCCCTTGCGTCCTTCAATAGTGATGAATGGGATACCTGTCTGTCCCATGAGCATTTCTTTGGACTCAGCCGCATTCACAAAGCCCACCGGTATACCCACGATGACCGCCGGGTTGCATTTCCCCTCTTTGATACACTCCAAAAGCCTCAAGAGGGCCGTAGGGGCATTCCCCACAACGTATATGGCCCTGTTTAGCCTGGACAGGGCATGATCAACTGCCGCAGATGCCCTTGTAATTTTCTCCTTTTGCGCCTTCTCTTTTACTTCAGGTTCACCCATGTAGCACTCAACCCGGCAGCCCAATTGGTCCATACGTCTTAAGGTAATCCCCATGCGGGCCATCTCTGTATCAGTCACAATCAGACAGCCTGATTTCAGGGCTACAATACCGGACTTGATAGCATCAGGGTGAAAATTGACGGTGGATAATAGCTCAAAATCGGCGGTTGTATGAATCATCCTCCTGACTACAAGCCATTCGTCCCCTTCAAAAGGACGGGGCTCAGGCACCTCAGACTCAATGATTTCAAAGGAACGTTTTTCTATGGCTTCCGGTTCAATATGTGCATTAATATCTCTCATATGATTTTCCGTCGCATTCATCCAGGGGTGTGTCAAGCTTCGGCATCCGGTTTCCGCCATACGCTATGGTCTTGCTCTATGCCCAATACGCTATTGGCCGTATCTCCGGCAATAATCCACAAAGTTTTTCGCAACTTCAGGATTGGAACCCCAATGTAAATGCACATAGGAGCCTAAGACCCTATTTTGGACAAAGCCCTCCTCAGCTTGGAAGCCGGCTTTCCGATCCGTCATGGTATAAATGCATTCGGGGTTTGGCTCCATATTGTAAATCCTGGAGTAGTGGAATTCATGCCCTCTGATTTTTGTGCCTTTAGCACCCAGGATACTTTCCTTTTGAGTGATAACTTCACGATACCCGAGGGCTCTTAGCCGACCTCCCATCTTCGCCCTCATGGGGAAAATTCCTGCCATAGAGAAGATATGACCTTCAAGGTCCTGGATTTCTTTTGTGAGAAACATAAAGCCCCCACACTCTGAATATATGGGCTTGCCGCTCAACCAGAACTCTCTTATCTCGGCCAATAGTTGCCGGTTCTGGGAAAGCATCTCACAGTGCAGTTCGGGATAACCTCCTCCCAAGATCAGGCCATTGATTTCCTCGGGCAGATGCTTTGAATGTAATGGAGAAAAGGGGATCAGCTTTGCGCCCGCCTCTTCAAGCAATCGCAGGTTTTCGGGATAATAGAAGCAAAACGCCTTGTCCCTGGCAATTCCGATTTTTATTTCAGGGCTATGTTTTTGATGGCCGTCAGGAATGTAAAACTCAGGCCCCTGAACCTTTGCCCTTTCCAACAACCCTAAAAGTTGATCAAAATCCAGATTGTTCTCTGCCCAGCGCCCCAGTCTTTCAATTTGATCTTCATATGCCCTAAAATCTTCATCCGTGACAAGCCCAAGGTGCCTGGAGGGGATTTCAAGTCCCTCATTATCAGGCAAACACCCGAATGCCGGCAGCTCGGTACTGGAACGCAGTGCATCTTCTATCACTTGAGCATGACCTTTACTCCCCACGCGGTTAAAAATGATGCCTTTCAAAGAAAGATCGGGATCAAACCTGGAAAAGCCCAGGGCAACCGCGGCAGCGGATCGTGCCATGGCCCTGGCATCTATGACAAGGACTACAGGCAGATCAAGCCACTTGGCCATCTGGGCCGTTGAGCCGGCCTCATCGCTGCCGGAGGATCCATCAAACAGGCCCATGACGCCCTCAACTACAGACACATGCGCATCATGGCCATAGCGTGCAAAGATCTGCCGGTTATGCTCAGGGTCTATTATCCATCCGTCCAGGTTGTGGGAATCCCTTCCGGTTACCCTTCTGTGATGACCCGGATCAATGAAATCAGGCCCCACCTTAAAGGGCTGGACAGTGTAACCTCTCCTCACAAGGGCGGCCATGATCCCCAGGGAAACAGTGGTCTTACCGCACCCGCTATGGGTTCCGGCGATACACAGCCGGGCGATCTTTACACGTTTTCCCACCTGAAAAGCAGTGCTCATCTGTTTCCCCATGGATTCAAGATCATTTCGAGGGCTTTATCCTGCATTCTTTAACACCAGAGGCTGTCCGGCTAGGACCGCTATCACCCTGCCGGCCACACCGGCAACTCGTTGATTCAAGAGGCCTGCAGTATCTCGATATCTTCGAGACAGCGGGTTTTCGGAAACAATACCCATGCCAATCTCGTTGCTCACCACCACGACCGCACCATGAACGTCGGATAATTGTCTCACGAGATCTTCGATATTCCGATCAACCTCTTCCCTGTCCTCTCCATATTTCATGAACAGATTGTTCAACCAGAGGGTCAGACAATCAACCAGGATAACCGTGTCTTGTTTGTCCATTTTACGAATTGTAGAGGCGACCCTGAACGGTTCTTCCACCGTAAGCCACTCCGATCCCCGTTCGGTCTGGTGCCGCAGGATCCGTTCTGCCATTTCTTGATCCAGGGCCTGGGCCGTCGCCAGATAAATCCGTTTCTTATTTAATGCATTGCACACATCCACGGCAAAGCGGCTCTTTCCGCTTTTGGCGCCTCCCAAAACCAGCATGCATCCACGTTCAAATTTCGTCTTAAACATGATCCTTCTCTTGGCGCAGGGCCATGAGGGAAAGGATCTTTTCCACGTCACAATGTGCCTCAAAGTGATCGGCTAGCAGGTCATACTGGTGAAAACGCCCGAGTCTTCCCTGTCTGGCTGCTCTTTCCTCCAGCCCCTTGGACCTTCGAAGACTGTTAAGAAACTCACTCCTGAAGCCCTGGGAATCCAGTATTCCGTGGACATAAGTCCCTGCAATCTGGCCCCCTGCTGTGCTCCAACCATCATCCCATGACCTTTTATCTCCCGTTTGGTGAATCCTTAGAAATGGCTCCCCCTTGCGCCGCAAAGCCTTGCTTCGGCCCATATGGATCTCATAGCCCCTGACCCTTTTCCCATTCATCAAACAGATGCCCGTGACCCTACGCACCACTTTTTGATCTTCAAGAAACGTCTCTATGGGAAGAAGATTGAGACCTTCTACCTTTCTTCGATCCGATTCCACTCCCAATGGGTCCTTGATCCTCTCTCCCAAGAGCTGATACCCTCCGCAGATACCAAGCACTCTTCCCCCTCCTTTGGCAAACCTCCCTATGACCTTTTTCCAGCCAGTTAGAGTTAGCCAGGCAGCATCCTCCATCACATTCTTCGCTCCCGGCAGGATGAGGCAATCATATTCCTTTGAGAATTCCCGGGATTGAAAGAGATAATTGACGACTACGTCCGGCTCTCTTTCAAGTATTTCCAGGTCCGTAAAATTAGAGATGGAAGGGAGTCTTACCACAGCTATGTTGACTGAAGCTGGACCAACTGGCCTGGGTTTCCGTTTATCCTCCTGGACCGCAACAGAGTCCTCAGAATCGATGAAAATGTCCCGATAGAATGGAATCAGACCCAAAACGGGCCTGCCGGTCTTTTTCTCAATGTATTCAATCCCAGATGAAAAAAGATTCGGGTCTCCGCGAAACTTGTTAATTAGAAAGCCGACGGTAAGCTCTCTCTCTTTTCTAGTCATAAGATGAAGGCTCCCGATGATCTGTGCAAAAACGCCTCCTCGATCAATATCCGCAACTAAAATGCAGGGCGCATTCACTGCCTTGGCCATGGAAAAATTCACGAGATCATTCTCCTTGAGGTTCATCTCGCAACAGCTCCCGGCCCCCTCCATGACAATAAGTTCGTATTCCCTGGCCAGCCGCTCATAGGATTCCAAAACTGTGTTTTTCAGCCTGGGTTTGAAGTCATGATAAGCAAGGGCCTCCATTTGGCCAAATACCTTTCCATGCAGGATAATCTGGGAACCCAGGTTTGAGGATGGTTTCAGGAGGATTGGATTCATGTGTACCGAGGGCAATACGTCAGCAGCTTCGGCCTGGACCACTTGCGCCCGGCCGATCTCGCCTCCTTCCACAGTAACATAGGAGTTGTTGGACATATTCTGGGCCTTGAAGGGAGCAACCCTGTATCCCCTTCTTTTGAAAATCCGGCAGAAGGCAGTTGCTGCAATGGATTTACCCACATCACTGCCGGTTCCCAGAAACATGATAGCTTTGGCCACTTCTCCTTCCTTACTTCACCTTTTGTGACTGCAATATTGTTCCAAGACTTCAAGTGAGGTTATTAAGTCATGAAAAGAGAAAACTTCAATACATACAGTACCCTTGAAATTATCAAGGATTGCCGAAATAGTCTTCATCTGATTTTCGTTTAGCATATCCAGGGATAAGTGATCGCGGCCATCCCTGACGCCATGCAGGTGGACAACAGTTGTTCGTGCCAGGTATCGCCTCGCGTAATCGACAATCGGGCGCTCGTACAAAATCAGGTGTCCAAAATCAAGGCAGACCGAGATATCAAACGCTTCAATAATTTCTTCTATAAGGTCAAAAGGATAATCGAGCGTCTCAACAGAAATCTGTCTCGGTGTGACGACTGATCTAAAAATTTCTTCCATGCTTTTCGAAAGGCGCATTCTCCATTGACCAATGTCTGCATAATTGTGGCCATCCGGGTTCTTTAGCGAAAAGTGAAGCGTATAGGTGGATGGCATGAGCAGACCCGTCAATTTGATAACCTCTTGAACCATGGCTGCCCCGTAATCTCGAATCGCGGGGTTCAGATCCCCTAAAAAGATATCAATAGGGAGATGGACATTATAGCTAAGACCTTGCTCTTTGCTTATTTTGGCCAGGGCAGTGATTTCATTGTCTGTTGGGAGACTGCCGCTTTCATAGAGCACCAGCTCTATTCCCTTCTCTTCTATTTAGGCCTATCCTTTCTGATAAAAAGGAATGACAGATAAGGGGGATTTGCGCTGGAACTTTTCTCCGTGATACGACCTGGATGCCGGTGTTCTTACTCAAGGAAAAGCAACGCCGAGATGGACAAGAGTAACGCAAACCAGGCCGACCAATTAACAAGAAGGGCCGCTTTGCTGATGTCTTCTGGCCCGGGATCACTGTTTCCATGACCCAGCCAGGGCTTGTTTTTCAGTCCGCAAGGATACATGACGGGTCCACAAAGGCGAACGCCGATGGACCCGGCGAAGAAACTTTCCGCATGCGCGGCATTAGGGGAGTCGTGTTTCAATCTGTCTCTCAATGCCACTCTTAGCCCATCCAACGGATGAAGGCCGCTAATCCAGGC
>DAOURD010000057.1:0-6397 GCA_030625295.1 Desulfobacterales bacterium
GTCGGAAAATGAATCGGGCAGTTTTCAGCTCGCATAGGCGGGGCAAGACCGAAGATAGGGACTCGTTTTTCTGGCTTGCTGTGAAAGGTTTGTTTTCTTATGGAAAAAGAAGAAATTCTCTATACCATTAAAGGCCTCCCCGCTTTTCCGGAAACCGCATTAAAGGCCGTCAAGGCCGTCAAGGATCCGGACAGTTCTGCCCAGGATCTGGTCAACATTATCCAGTACGACCAAAGCATTACTGCCAACATCCTGAGATTTGCCAATTCCGCCTATTTCGGACTCCAGGCTAGAGTCACCTCGCTTAAGCAGGCCGTGGCATATCTGGGTTCGAAGGCCATAATAGATATACTGTTTTTGAGCGGGTCTTTGAGCTATTTCCGCGGAGAGTATGATGGTTATGGCCTCAAAGGAGAGGATCTGTTGACTCATTCAGTCTCCACAGCACTCATGTGCCGCATTTTGGGGGAAAGGATAGGACTGGAAGAAACATCTACCGTTTTTACGGCGGGTCTCTTGCACGACATCGGCAAGGTGGTTCTCAGTTCATTTGTTAAGGACAGATACAATGAAATCAAGCAGTTGGTTACCTATGAAAATTATTCTTTTGTTACGGCAGAGAGAGAGGTTCTGGGCATGGATCATGCCCAGGTTGGTGGAGAAGTAGCTAAAGAGTGGGGGATCCCGGAAGAGATCGTCCGTCCCATATCCCTCCATCACCAATTTGAAAAAGCCCCTCTTGAGGATATTTCCACACCCCTGGTTTTCCTTTCAGACCAGGTGTCTTTTGTGATTGGCGGGACTATGGGGGCGGATCGTTGGAGCTTTAAAAGAATCAAAGAGGCACTGACACGCTGCCAATTAAGAGAAGGTGACCTGGACGGCGCCATGTTTACGCTGCGCGAATCCTTGAAAGAAGTGCAGGAGCTTCTACGGTCCTAAGAACTCCAAGCCGGGGGCAGGCCGGATACCCTGCCCCCGGCTTTTTTGTCTTTTAGGCAACGGGCCGCGCAGGCAAAGATCACCACGGCCTTTTGATTTTAGGGGTTGATCATAATTTGATGTCTCGGAATTTCTACAACCTATTAAAATGATAGATGTTTATTGGCACTATTGGAAATTCAATCAGGGAATAATGGAATGATGGAATATTGGAATGATGCAAAACAAAAAAAGACCAGAATCCTCTTAAACCCATTATTCCAACATTCCATTATTCCAACATTCCAATTGTGAGCGGAGCGAACTAACTTGGGAGCATTGGAACGTATTGCCCACAAGATAAAAATTGGGAAAAAGGAGATTGACCGATGATTATTGTGATGAAGAGCAAGGCCGATCAACAGGAGCTTGATAATGTGATCAAGTGGATAGAATCGGCAGGGTACAAGGCGCATGTGTCAAAAGGGGTGGAAAGGACCATTATCGGAGCCGTTGGGGATGAGCGGGGAAAGGTTTTTCTGAAAGCTGCAGAAACCATGCCCGGGGTTGAAAAGGTCATGCCCATCCTGGCACCTTACAAACTCGCAAGCCGGGAGACCAAGGAGGGCAACACCGTGATCAGGGTGGGAGATGTAGAGATTGGCGGCCCAAAATTCGTAGTCATAGCAGGGCCCTGTGCTGTAGAGAGTGAAGAGCAGCTCATGGAGTCCGCCTTTGTTGTGAAGAAAGGAGGGGCCTCTATGCTGAGAGGAGGGGCCTTTAAACCCAGGACATCTCCGTACAGTTTTCAGGGGCTCGGAGAAGAAGGGCTGAAGATTCTTGCCGAGGCCCGGAAGAAAACAGGTCTGCCAGTGGTTACTGAAGTCATGAGTGCCCCGGACGTAGAACTTGTTGAAAGTTATGCAGACGTGCTTCAAGTGGGCGCCAGAAACACCCAGAACTTTGCACTCCTGAAGGCCGTGGGGCAGGCGAAAAAACCCGTGCTTTTGAAAAGAGGAATGATGACTACGCTGGAAGAGCTACTCATGTCTGCGGAGTACATACTGTCAGAGGGCAACGATGAAGTCATACTCTGCGAGCGGGGTATTCGCACCTTTGAAACCGCCATGCGCAACACCCTTGATATCAGCGCGGTCCCAGTGCTCAAGGATAAGACCCACCTGCCAGTGATTGTTGATCCTAGTCACGCCATCGGCCAGTGGCAATTCGTACTCCCCCTGGCCAAGGCCGCCGTGGCTGTCGGGGCCGATGGCCTGTTAATAGAAGTTCATCCGGACCCCCAGCACGCCCTGTCAGATGGACCGCAGTCCCTGAAACCCAAAAAGTTTTACAAGCTCATGGATGAAATTGAATCGATTGCAAAGATCGTCAGAAAGGGGTATGCACAGGAACATGGAATGTATTAGAGTGACTCTGGAAAAGCCTCGCAAGTACTCCTATGAGATTCTCATTGGTGAAGATATCGTGGATCGCAAGGGATGGATCACGACGGTCAAGAATCATGCAGATCGATACGTGATCATTACGGACTCAAATGTCAACCCCCTCTATGGCAAGATGGTGAGGGCAAGGCTGGGAGAGACCGCTCTTCCTGTTGACATCGTTGAAATACCTGCTGGTGAGCCCTCAAAATCGCTCAATACCGTGCTTGACGTGGCAAGACAACTCGTGAGGCTGAAGGTCAGCCGCAAATCGCTGCTTATTGCCCTGGGTGGCGGGGTGGTCGGTGATGTAGCAGGCTTTATCGCATCTATATATATGAGATCAATCCCGTATGTCCAGATTCCTACAACCCTTCTTGCTCAGGTGGACAGCAGCGTGGGTGGCAAGACCGGTGTGGATCTTCCAGAGGGCAAAAATCTTCTGGGAACATTCTATCAGCCAAAGGCCGTTTACATAGACCTGTCGTTCCTGAAGACGCTTTCGGATAGGGATTTTGCAAACGGATTGGCCGAGATAATCAAGTACGGCATTATAGGCGATAATAATCTTTTCGAATTCCTGGAAAGCGAAAGCGACGGGATCAAGAAGCGCAATCCTTCCCTGATGAAAAGCTTAGTTGGGCGTTCTTGCAAGATAAAGGCAGATATTGTAGAGATGGATGAAAAAGAACTCGGCTTGAGGCGCATTCTCAATTTTGGCCATACCCTCGGGCACGCACTGGAGGCTGCGACAGACTACGGCCTTTCTCATGGGGAGGCTGTCTCCATAGGGATGGTGGGAGCTGCAAAGATTTCGCACAGGCTCGATCACCTGGACGGGGCCTCTTGCCAGAGAATCGTTGATTTGATTAAAGACTACCACCTGCCAACCAAGATTCCGGCAGGCCTGAAGACGGCACAAATCATGGGCTTCATGGCAACTGACAAGAAGGCAGTCGGAGGACAGGTACACTTTGTGCTGGTAAAAAAAATAGGCGCACCTTTTGTGACCCCTGACATTCCCTCAGGTGTTGTGGAGGGGACCATTGAGGAACTTCAGGGATGAGTAAAGATTCCCTAAACAGGCTCAGGCTCAGGATTGAAGATTTGGATGTGGTGCTCCTAAAGCTTTTGAACGAGCGGGCAGCCGTTTCTGTCCAGATCGGGAAACTCAAGGGCCAAAACGGCCTGAGTATCTACGACCGCTCCCGGGAAGAAGCGATATATGGGTATCTGGCCCAACACAACCGGGGGCCGCTGAAAACTTCAGAGATTAACAGAATATTTTCTGAGATTATCTCGGTTTCGAGAAAACTCCAGTCCACTTCGGCCCGCGATGACTCTGAACCCCGGATGGAATGGGCTGGTGACAGCGACACTAGTGCGCTGAGCGGAAAGACCTCAGTCTATGGTATTCTGGGAAACCCCGTGGCACAAAGCATGAGCCCCCTTATGCACAATGCTGCATTCAGGTCCCTTGGCATAGATGCAATCTACGTACCTTTTGAAGTGAAGGATCTGGAGAGTGCTGTAGCTGGGATAAGGGCGCTTCAGATACGAGGCGCAAGTGTGACCCATCCATTTAAGACAAGGATCCTTGGGTTAATAGATCAGATAGATGTTACAGCCAAAAAGGTTGGAGCTGTGAATACCCTTGTCCTTGAGGGGGACTCGATTCGTGGCATCAACACGGACTGGACGGGAGCGGTCAGGTGCATAGAGGGATTACTCCCTATCAAGGATAACCATTTTGTGGTGGTCGGTGCCGGCGGTGCGGCAAGGGCTGTAATTTTTGGCATTACCCGTGAAGGGGGAAAGATCACTCTTGTCAACAGAACAAAGGACAAGGGGCTCGCTCTGGCCGAAGCATTTGGCTTGCCTTTTGTACCCCTTTCCGAGACTGAAAACCTTAGCGGAGACTGTTTGATCAATACCACCCCTGTGGGGATGTACCCCAACGTGGAGGAGATGCCGGTGCCAAAAGGTGTGGTGAGCCGTTACAAAGCTGTGGTGGATGTCATATACAACCCGTTTAAGACCAGGCTCTTGAGGGAAGCAGAAGCTGAGGGGTGCCTCGTTGCAAACGGCTTTGAAATGTTCGTTTTTCAGGGTGTTGAACAGTTTAGGATCTGGACGGGGAGGCAGGCTCCGGTAGAGCTAATCAGAAAGCTGGTCTTGGAGAGACTTAAAACCCAGTGAATAAATCCGAATATCGAATATCGTACTGTTTTCAAGGCGTCAGCCGCAAATCCGTACTATTTTCAAGGCGTGAGCCGCAAACAAATCCGAATGACAAAAATATCAATGACCAAAACAGAATACCCCAGTAGCTGGCCACTTTTGTTTTGAATTTTGAACATTTGGATTTCGATATTGTTTCGCATTTGCGGCTGACGCCTTGAAAACAGTACGGATTTCGATATTCGGATTTTCACAACTGTTGTTACGTTGGGGTCCCGCTGAGGCAGGATTGAATTGCCAAAACCGAAAGAACATTGGGGTCTAGGAGCCACATGAAGCAGATCAAGCCTATAAAGGGAATTGATGCCACGGTGCGTGTGCCAGGCTCAAAGAGTTACACCCAAAGGGCCCTGATCGCTGCGTCCCTTGCCAAGGGCCAGTCTTTTGTTACTGGTCCCCTGATTTCTGAAGACACCGAGTATTTGATCAAAGGCCTTAAGCTGCTGGGGGCGGTTATCGGGTTCCAAGGCTCTGACCTGACCGTTCTGGGGACCGGCGGAAAACTGGCCACCCCTTCAGGGGCCATCTATTTGGGAAACAACGGAACCGGGCTCCGGCTCCTGACAGGCACAGTTTCTTTAGGGCATGGGACCTTTGTGCTCGATGGCAACGCTCGCATGCGCCAGAGGCCGATCCAGCCCCTGCTCGATGCGTTGAAAAATATTGGGTCAAATGCCGTGTGTATTGAGGAAAACGGGTGTCCTCCAGTAGAAGTGCACGCAGCAGGCATTGCCGGCGGAAAGACCGCACTGGCAGGCGGGCTCAGCAGCCAGTATCTGTCATCGCTTCTTCTGGCAGCCCCCTATGCCAGAAGGGATACCGAGATCGAGGTGCTGGGATCGCTCCCGTCACGGCCTTACGTTGAGATGACCTTAGATGTGATGGCCCGGTTTGGAGTGGAAGTCTCGGTGACAGAAGACAAATCGTTCCTGGTCAAGGCCCGTCAGAAATATCGACCCACAGAATATGTTGTGGAGGGTGATGTTTCAAGTGCCACCTATTTTATGGCCGCGGCCGCCATCTGCGGGGGCACGGTCAGGATACCAAATATCAAGGGGGGTTCTGTGCAGGGAGACCTGCGTTTTGCAGATATCCTTGAGACCGTGGGATGCAAGGTCAGTGCATCTCGCAAGGGGCTGGAGATCACCGGGCCGTTGTCCAATCATGCGGATCTTTCTTTCGACCTTCATGATGTGCCCGATATGGTCCCGGCTCTGGCTATTGTTTGTGCCTTCAGAAAGGGAAAGACGATCCTGAAAAACATAGGGCATCTGCGCATTAAAGAATCGGACAGGATCGCGGCTTTGACCCATGAGCTTCAAAAGATCGGAGCAAGGGCTGAAGAAAAGGCCGATGAAATGCTTGTTCAGGGCATACCTACCCACGGGGCCGAAATAGACTGCTACAGCGACCACCGGATCGCCATGAGTTTTGCCATAGCAGGCCTGGCCATAGAGGGCATTTCCATTAAGGATCCTGCTTGTGTCAAAAAATCGTTTCCGGATTTTTGGGAAAAGCTGGAGTCTTTGAGTTAGTCAATAACCACCCTGGCTTCTTGTCTCTCACAGAGCCCGCAGAGTCTCAGAGTTTTTGAGCAGATTTCCTGAGAGGGGAAATCTGCTCAAGCTGCAACGCTACGCGTGGGTGTTCCGATTGCCTTGCTCAAAAATCTTCTCTGCGGTCTCTGTGTGCTCAGGCGACTGCAAGAAGCGGGCGAGAGAATCCTATGATCGGGAATGAGGCCATGAACATTGTCCTGATCGGATACAGGGGTACTGGTAAGACGTCCGTGG
>DAOURD010000047.1:0-6964 GCA_030625295.1 Desulfobacterales bacterium
GGTTTGATGTCTTCTTCTTGAGATCGATCATAAAGAGGATAAGGATAAATGAGTAATATCTTCATGCTCGTCATCGTTCCCTTCTTAAGGTCCCTGGGATGCCACCTCGAACTCCCCCCATAGCCAGTCAGCTCTACATAACCTGACCCGGTCACCTTCTCGCCTGCCGCAGTGCCGGTCACCCCAACACTTCCTTCCCAATAGGTCACCTCCGTGCTCTGAGTTGTGATCAACTCCTGATTTTTCAAATTTGGAGTCACCCTGAGGTGCATGTCATAAGGCAACACCTCCACTTGCCAGCCCGAAGGGTACCGCACACCGCTTTGCCTGCTTTTCCAGAAATCCGTGGGCTTGATCCAAAATGCCTCCTTAGACAAATGGACCGAGGTTCCATCGTCTTTGACCAGAGTTCCGCTTGAGAAAGGGTCTATGGAACCGTCCCGATGCCGGAGTACATAAAGCATGAGTTCCTTATTACCTGAAAGCTGCAATCCCATCCAGTCCCATCCCACCTGGTTTTTTGACAGGATGTTTGAGCTGAACTCGTGGTCCATCCAGCTAAACCCCGAGACCGCAAGCCTGTTGCTGCCAAGTCTCAGGACGCCCCGGGTTTTCATGCAGGTCAGTGAATAGTAATACGAGGCCCTTCCCGGGCCGACCCCTTTCTGACTCAGGCCGTTTTCACCATGAAGTACGGGGGATTTTTCCGAAATCAGTTCCAGTTCAATGCCAAAGCGGTCTCCCTCTGCCCGCAGGTGGTGGGTGTTTCCCTGAATAACGGCCTCCCAGCCGTGGAGAACTACGCGGACTCCTTCTGAATCGAATGAGACACCGGCGATTCCCATGGTTCCCCGTCCAGCTTTTTCAGCCATCAAGAACTCGCCATTCTCAAGATCACTAACCGTAAAGTGGGCGAAAAAGATTTGATTGCTTCGCCAGGGGGACCCCGAGAAAGAAAGCGCTGGCTTGAGCTGAACCCTGAAAAAAGTGAGCTGAAACCCAATGGCTCTCCCATCCTTGCTGACAAGGTTTCCCGTGTAATACCACCACTCTGTCTGAAACCCGGGATGATCGGCATAGTCCTCCGGAAAGCGGAATTCCCGTGGCCCGACGGCCTGAAGAAAGCCTTCTGAGGCCCGACAAGCACCCCACAGGAGCCAGGCCACCGCCAGAGCACTCAGAGCGGCAGCCAGGATTTTGGTCTTTTTTTCGGTCATTGGGGACATTCTCAGATTCTTATCCGCATATCGTACTGTTTTTAAGGCGTAAGCCGCAAATCCGAAATGTTCATTCTCACGGTCCCTTCAAAAGCTCGGCCAGATTGACCCGGGATGCTGCATTGGCCGGGGGGATCGCTGCCAACATGGCCGTCAACAGGATCAATATAAAAGAGATCAGCCCCGTCCAGGGCGGCACCTCGTACAGAAACGTCCAGCCAAAAGACTGTTTGTTAACGGCAAAGATCAGAAAATATGAAAGCAATAGACCGCACCCCATACCCACGATGTGCCCGGCAGCGCCTATGAGAAATGCCTCCAGGACCACCATCAACCGGACCTGGCCCGGGCTGCCACCCACGGCCATAAGCATTCCGAGTTGCCTTCGACGCTCCCTGATGAGCAGGGAAAGCGTCGTGGCCACCCCGAGGGCTGCCACCAGGAGCGCTATGAACATGAGCACGTATGTGATGGAAAAGGTCTCATCAAAGACTTTCAGGACATTTTGACGTAGGTCCTTTCCAATGGCAATAGCCAGTGCGTATTGGAGACCAAAACGCTTCAAAAGATCCGATCTCACCACATGAGGGTGAGCGCTGGGCTTCAGGAAGAGGTTGACCCCTCCGATACGGTGATCTTTGTAAATCTCTTGAAATTTCTTAAGGTCTATATACACGACCCCGCCCCGGGTGCGATAGTCCCGGTACACTGCCAGCACGTCCCAGGTCTGACGGATACCGCCGAACGTCAGTGTCAGGCGATCTCCTGGCTTAAGCCCCCTGCGTGTTGCGTACACCTCCGAAACGATGACCCCTTCGCCCTGTATAAGCTTTTCCATAATGCGGTCCTCGTTCCCTCCCATGAGCAAGAACCGGCCATGATGCCACAACACGTCAATACTGCCGACTTCCAGGAGGAACGGACCCCCTTGGTCCATAAGCCGGGCACGCCGATAGAGATACCCCGCTTGGACTGAAGGGTGAGTTTTGATATAGCGCACGACTTCTGGCGTGATCCAAACCTGGTATTGATTGATTTCGCTTGCATCAGGCCTGACAAATAGATCCCCCACGATATTTTGCTCGACCCAGGTGCGCACCGTGTTCCGGAAACTGGAGACCATGATGGAGACGCCTATGAACAAGGCAATGGCCGTAATCAGGGCCCCAACGGCAATCGCGGTCCGTGAGACCGCCCCGCTCAGGTAGCTTGCCGCCAGATGACCTGGCTCTCCGAATACTTTACGCATGACCGTGGGGGCAAAGCGGCCCAAAAGGAGAAGCACCGCAGGCGCAAGCATGGTAAACCCCACAAAGATCATAAAAATTGCCCCATATGCGCCCACCGGTGTCTCATGGACCGCCGGAAGCGTGGAGGTTGGAAAGGAGAGGCCAATCAACGCGAGGCCTGCTGCGGCCAGCCTCGGTGCCCGAATCCGACGGCTCCTTTCAAATGTCTCGGGGGACATGGCGTCCCGGGGAGCTATGCGTGCGGTCTCCCGGGCCGGGATGTAAGCCGCAATGACCGATACGGCAAGCGTCATCACAAAAGAGAGGATGATCTCTTCAGGGCTCAAGATCATCTTTTCAACGTCTACCTTCACAAACAGGGTGGTAATCGTAGCTGATACGAGGTGCAGCAAGCGCTTAGCCAGAAATATACCCAAGGGGAAGCCCGTCAGCCATCCCGCCAGTCCAAAAAAGGCCCCTTCAGCCAGGAACATAAGAAAGATTTGCCGGGATTCACTTCCCAAAGAAAGGAGGATGGCTGTCTCGTGCCGGCGTCTCGCTGCGTTGATGGATACCACGCTAAAGACCAGGAACATACCCACAAACAGAGAGACAAAGCTGAGAACCGAAAGGTTCATACGATACGCCCCGATCATGGAAAGACTGGTCTCCTTGGTTTCATTGGGGCGAACCAGCCTACAACCTTTGGGCAGTATTTCCTCAATGGAGGCCAGTTCGGCCCCTCCGGCCCATGGTCTGAGTATCAAATCGATGCGGCCAACCACGCCTGGACGGTCTAAGAACTCCTGGGCCGTTGCCAGGTCGCAGACGGCAATCTTTCCGCCTTCCGCTATGGCCGTGCCTCGGTCTTCCAACAGCCCGATAAGTCTGAACGATGCAATGTTGTGCCCATGCAGCACCCGGACCTCATCGTCCACCTTGAGGTTGTACGAACGGGCCAGTCCCTGGCTTGCAATCAGCGTAAATGGCTCACTAAGAAGCTCAACCAGTATCCTCCAGGGTTGAGCGCCATGCTTTGCCAACCAGCGGGTCTCCCGGAAACCTCTTTCAGACAAGGGGTCTATGCCCAGAAGGAGGAGGGGTTCTTCGCCCTGGTCCTTGAACCTGACATAGGCCGAAAGCACCGGAGTGGCGTGGCCAACGGCAGGATGAGCAGAAAGCTTTGCAAACAGAGAATCAGTAACTCCCCTGCCATCGGAACGAACGGTATACTCGGTTTTTCCTACCAGGCGGTCCATGCTTTGACTAAAGGATTCGACTGAAGCATTCACCGCGAGTCTAATACTTAAGAAGACTGCGACGCCCACGGCAATCCCGGCTGTTACCGTGACCGTCCGCCAGGGGTCCCGGGCCAGATGACGCAAAGAAAAGAATTGAAGGAGCCGGACTATCGTTCGCATACGGACTAAATAATGCGCCCATCCTTCAGACAGAGGATTCTGTGGGCCATGGCGTCTGCGTCCGTGCTGTGTGTGGCCATGATCACAGTCCGCCCTGAGGTGCGGTTTAGGTTTTTGATGAAATTCAAGATTCGATCGCCGGTCTTGGTATCCAGGTTTCCGGTGGGCTCATCCGCCATAATCAGGGCTGGATCGTTTATAAGGGCTCTGGCAATGGCTGTGCGCTGCATCTCGCCCCCCGAAATTTCAGAAGGATTATGATTAGCGCGGTGTTCCAGTTGAGCCAGTTGAAGTAGTTCTCTGGCCTTCTTATATGCATGTTGGGATTCCACGCCAGCGAGCAGGGCTGGCAGGGCAATATTTTCCAGGACCGACAGCGTGGGGAGCAGGTTGAAGGATTGGAAGATCATCCCGATCTGTTTTTGTCTAAATCGGGCCAACTGCACGGGGTTGAGTTGTTTCAGATCCATGCCTGAGACCTTCAACGTTCCGGAAGTCGCACGATCCAACCCAGCAATAAGGGAAAGAAGGGTGCTTTTGCCTGAGCCGCTCTTTCCCTTCAACACGAGGAATTCACCGGCCTCTACTTCCAGAGTTATGTTGTCGATGGCCTTAACAGGTTGCCCACCCAGGAAGAAGGTGCGTGAGAGGTCTTTTGCCGTAACGATTGGGTTCCTTTTCAATTTTCTTTCGGTAATGTCCGTCCAGCTATTACTTTGTGTAATGCCTCCCCCAGTTCATTGAGTTCATATGGTTTGGCAATAACACCACTAAAACCGTATTTTCTAAAGTCGGCCATTATGGGATCAGTGGAATAACCGCTGGAAACAATGGCTTTGACTTCAGGATCAATCTCGATAAGTTTCTCAACGGCTTTCTTGCCTCCCATCCTGCCAGGAATCGTTAGATCCATTATGATCGCATCAAAGGGTTGTGCGGATTCTTTAGCTTTTTTATACAGTTCAATCGCTTCAGCACCATCTTTGGTGAACTCCACTTCATACCCTAACCCTTCGAGCATCTCGCCTCCTACCTCTCTGACAGGCTCTTCGTCATCCATTAGCAAAATCTTACCCTTTCCCGTAGGAATTCTTTCTCTGAGTGCTTTTTCTATCAATACTTCCTTTGAAGAAGCCGGGAGATAAATACTAAAAGTGCTTCCCACTCCAAGCTCTGATTTGACTTGAATACATCCATCATGCCTTTTGACAATTGAATAAGCAGTGGCAAGCCCCAGACCGCTTCCTTTCTGTTTGCTCGTAAAGTAGGGGTCAAATATTTTTTGGAGATGCTCTTCCGGTATGCCGATCCCCCGATCTTCAATGGATATGTTAATATACTTTCCCTCTTTTAGAGGAAGACCCTGTTCTGCATCTACAACAATATTTTCAGCGCGCGCCTTGATTATCCCACCTTCTGGCATGGCCTGGCTGGCATTGATTATCAAATTGTTGATGACCTGAGTGATCTGTCCCTCATCCACTTCAACCGGCCAGAGGTCACCTGGTATAGAAAATTCGCACCTGACATTGGAACCACTCAAGGCAAACGTAGCTGTATCCTCTAGTAATTCTGAGATAAAAGCGGTTTTCTTGATTGGTGCTCCACCCCTGGAAAAGGTAAGTAATTGTTGGGTCAAATGCTTTGCCCGCAAGGACGCATTTTCTGCCCCACTCAATTTTTCAAATATTTTGTCTTCTGGTTCTGCATACATCTTTGCCAGCGTAATATTACCCAAAATTGCCGTTAGAATATTGTTGAAATCATGGGCAATGCCACCGGCAAGTATGCCGACCGATTTAAGTTTATCAGCCTTTATTAGTTCTTGTTCTAACCTTCGTTTTTCAGTGATATCGCGAAAGACCAAAACGACACCAATGATGTTTCCTTTGTCATCTCTGATAGGTGCACCACTGTCATCAATAGGCCGTTTCATCCCGTCTTTGGCTATTAATACTGTGTGGTTTGCCAGCCCGACGACAAAACCTTCTCGGAGCACCCTTGTTGCAGGGTCCTCGGCCTGTTTACCTGTTTCCTCATTTATGATATTGAAAACCTCTGAAAGAGGCTTTCCTACAGCGTCTTCCTGGTTCCAGCCCGTCAGAGCCTCGGCAACGGGATTCATAAATGTTACGAATCCATTGGCATCGGTGGCAATCACAGCATCGCCTATACTTTTCAGTGTGGTGGATAGCCATTGCTCGCTCTCTTTTAATTTCCTTTCCATCTCATGCTTGTAAAGGGCAATCTCGATGCCAGTGTGTAATTCTCTTTCTTCGAAAGGTTTGAGTATATAGCCATAAGGCCCTGTTACCTTTGCCCGCTGCAATGTTTTGTCATTTGCATAAGCAGTGAGATATACCACTGGAATATCGAAACGATCTCGGATTTGCTCAGCCGCTTCAACCCCGTCCATATCCCCTTCTAACACGATATCCATCAGCACCAGATCCGGGAGCGTTTCTGCTGCCTTTTTGATGGCTTCCTCTCCGGAAAAGGCGATAGCAGGAACAGCATATCCCAATTTTTTTAACGTATTTTCTATGTCCTTGGCGACGATGCCTTCATCTTCAACAATTAGGATCTGTGTATTCGCCATTGTCTTGGCTCCTCTCCTTATAACTTCGTCGTCTCTATAGGGGCAAATGTGATCTTAAATTCTGTTCCACTACTCCTGTCAGGCTCGATGGTACCCTTAAGTTGTTTTACTAGAGTCATTACTAATTGCAAACCTAATGTTTCCGTGTTTCGGAAATCCAAATCTTTCGGAAATCCAACGCCATTATCACTGATAATCAATGTAAACTTATTACCTGTCCGCGTGTCCTGCACAGGGAGATCCTTATCCGAACAAAGGTTGATGCGGATTTCGCCTTCCTTGCTTGCAGGAAAGGCGTGTTTTAGGGAATTTGAAATAAGTTCATTGATAATCAAAGCACAAGGAATTGCCGTATCAATGCCCAGTAAAACATCACCAGCATCTATCTTCAGGGTCATGGCACCTGAACTGACCCCGTAGGAACGAAACAAACTAGTTGCCAGGCTTTGGATGTATTCAGCAAAGTCAATCCTCGACAGGTCTTTGGATTTATACAAT
>DAOURD010000050.1:0-6823 GCA_030625295.1 Desulfobacterales bacterium
ATTAATGTGGTATAGACCTGAATATCCCAAAACGACTTCGGAGTTTTCCCTTATCGCATCACGCCCTTTTAGTAAAGTGTCACTGTGTAAGGCGATCGGAATTTTACCATGAAAGACCATTGTAACCGTTCAATGGTTCAGGGGTTCAGGGGTTCAGGGGTTCAGGGGTTCAGGGGTTCAGGGTTCACCGAACAAATGTTGAGAGCTGACCCCTTGTCACCGCCCGATTGATGTTTCATGATTGATGATTGAAAAAACAATCGACAATCAAAAAAGGTAACCCTGAACGGTGAACTCTGAACCTGTGAACGCCTACCTTTGTTCTTGACATTCTCAACGTTAGGGCCTAGGCTGGTTACTAACTAACGAGCAGTGCGGGCAAAGAATTTGATCCGCAGAATATTTAAACAGGACTCTTTGTTTGGAGATTTCCGCTATGGAATCGATCTTGATCTACGATACAACACTCAGGGATGGTGCGCAGGGAGAAAAGATCAATTTTTCTGCTGAGGACAAACTCCGGATCGCCCAAAGACTCGATGCTATGGGTATGCATCACATCGAGGGAGGGTGGCCTGGCTCCAATCCAAGGGATGTACGGTTTTTTGAACTGGCCAAAAAGGCGCCCTTTAAACATGCGCGCCTTGCAGCCTTTGGGAGTACGAGGCGACAGAATACACGCGCTGAAGAAGATCAAAACCTCATAGCCCTTCTTCAGTCCGAAACCCCTACTGTGACTATCTTTGGCAAAAGCTGGGATCTTCATGTGAATGAGGTCATTCGCACTACCTTGAAAGAAAACCTGGCCATGATTTATGACAGCGTGGCCCATCTTCATTCTCAGGGCCGCGAGGTCATTTACGACGCCGAACATTTTTTTGATGGCTACAAGAATAATCCAGACTATGCTACGAAGACAATAGAGGCCGCCGTTTCAGGTGGTGCCGATGTGATAGTGCTGTGTGATACAAACGGTGGGACCCTCCCTTTTGAAATACACGAGATCATGGAAAGGATATGTCCGCGTATTCCAGTAAAAGTCGGGATTCATACCCACAACGACTGTGGTCTTGCGGTAGCGAACACCCTGGTGGCGGTCCGCGCTGGCGCTGTCATGGTTCAAGGAACTATTAACGGGTATGGAGAGCGATGTGGCAACGCTGATTTGACCTCGGTTATTCCTAACCTCCAGCTCAAGATGGGACTGTCATGTATGAGCGAGGAGAATCTGCAGCGTCTCACGGAACTGTCGCGCTACGTCAGCGAGGTGGCCAATATGACCCCGTTTAACGGACGCCCTTTTGTGGGAAAAAGCGCCTTTGCCCATAAGGGAGGCATGCATGTCAATGCCATCATGAAGACGCCAAAGGCCTATGAACACATGGAACCAGAGGTCATTGGAAATGAGCGCCGTGTGCTTATGTCCGATCTTTCTGGCAAGAGCAATGTGGATTACAAGGCCAGGGAACTGGGGATCGAGCTCGGAGGAGATGGATTTGACAGTCGGAAAATCGCCAAAGAGATAAAGCGATTGGAGCATGAAGGGTATCAGTTTGATGCAGCGGAAGGCTCTTTTGAACTCCTGTTGAAAAGGCTCACCGGGCAATTCAAACCGCTATTTCAATTGGAATCATTCCGGGTGGCCATTGAAAAGGAGAAGGATCTTCCGTGCAGGGCATACGCCACCATCAAGATTTCCGTGGGGGATCAACAAGAGATTACTGCGGCAGAGGGAAACGGCCCAGTGAGCGCCCTGGACAATGCCTTGAGAAAGGCCCTGAACAAATTTTTCCTGGTGGACTTAGAAAAAATGCACCTTGTCGATTTTAAGGTGCGAGTCATAGAGGGTCGCGACGGAACATCGGCCCGTGTGAAGGTTTTCATAGAATCCCGCGACCAAAAGCGCGTGTGGAGTACCATTGGAGTTTCTACAGATATTATTGAGGCAAGCTGGGAGGCCCTGGAGGGCAGCTTTCAATACAAACTTTCGCATACGTGAATCGAAGAAACTGATCAGGGGGCCTTTTGTCTCTCGCAGAGCCCACAGAGGCACTGAGTTTTTGAACAGATTTCCTGAGAGGGGAAATCTGCTCAACCTGCCATCCCGCTGTCGTGGGATATAGTGATAGGGCGAACACGGCATTAGCAAGATTATCAATGTCCCGAAAGGGGCTGATTGTTTGGCCTGATTTTTCCCCTCAAAAAATCAGGCCAAGGAGAAATTATCTCGGTGATCTCTGAGGGCTTGAGCGACTGGAAGGAGCGGGCGAGAGATTCTTAGCTCTTTGCGAGATATCAGGCATCGGGTGTCAAGGATCAGATATCAGCCAGAAACGATTTCCGTCGCGGCTGGAAAGCCGCTCTCACAAATTGGCCCAAATGATGATCGAACCCGGAGGAGATGAATGAAGAGCGACAGCGTAAAATCCGGTATAGAACGTGCTCCCCATCGTTCCCTGTTTAAGGCTATGGGGTATACAGATGAAGAATTGGGCAGGCCACTGGTGGGGATTGCCAATTCGGCCAACGATATCATACCAGGACACGTGGAGCTGGATCGAATTGTCAATGCGGTGAAGGCTGGTGTCTACATGGGGGGCGGCACCCCTATCGCGTTTGGCACCATAGGGATTTGCGATGGGATCGCTATGAACCACATAGGGATGAAATACTCACTTGCAAGCCGGGAGCTGATTGCGGACTCTGTCGAGGTGATGGCCATTGCCCATGCCTTTGATGCCATGGTGATGGTCACAAACTGTGACAAGATTGTGCCTGGTATGCTGATGGCTGCAGCGCGGCTGAACCTTCCAACTATTGTGGTTAGCGGCGGGCCCATGCTGGCTGGCACCCATGACGGGAAAAAGATAGACCTTGTGAGTGTCTTTGAAGCGGTAGGGGCTTTCAAATCAGGCAAGATCGGTGAAGCGGAACTGGCGGATATCGAAGACACCGCATGCCCCACATGCGGCTCTTGTGCAGGCATGTTCACGGCCAATTCCATGAATTGCCTGACTGAGGCCATGGGGATGGGTCTTCCTGGAAACGGGACGATCCCGGCGGTCATGGCCGCTCGCACGCGCCTGGCCAAACAGGCGGGGATGAAGATCATGATGCTCCTGAAAAAGAGGATCACTCCCCGAAAAATCATGACGGAGAAGGCGTTTGCAAATGCCATGGCCGTAGATATGGCCCTGGGGTGTTCTACCAATACGGTTTTGCATTTGATGGCCATTGGGCGGGAGGCTGGCGTCAGAATCGATCTTGATGCCTTCAATCGTGTGAGCGAGAAGACACCTCACCTTTGTAATCTTAGTCCGGCAGGAAGTCATCACATAGAGGATCTCGACCGGGCCGGCGGTGTGAGTGCCGTGATGAAGGAACTTTCTCGCAAGGGGTTGATCCGTACTGATTGCCTGACGGTCACAGGTAGACCGGTCAAAGAGAACATTGAAGATAGCCGGATCAGAGACAAAAGCGTCATTCGTCCCCTGGAAAGACCGTACCATAAGCAAGGGGGGCTTGCGGTGCTGTTTGGGAATCTGGCTGCTTCAGGGTGTGTGGTGAAGCAATCGGCTGTGGCCCGGCGGATGCTCCGCCACGAGGGTACGGCCCGCGTGTTTGACAGCGAGGAAGAGGCCACCTCTGACATCATGGCCGGAAAGATAAAGAAGGGGGATGTTGTGATTATCCGGTATGAAGGACCCAGGGGTGGGCCTGGGATGCGGGAGATGTTGGTGCCAACATCTGTCATTGCCGGTATGGGGCTTGATGCGGATGTGGCCTTGATCACTGATGGCAGGTTTTCAGGCGGAACCCGCGGGGCGGCCATAGGGCACGTCTCACCCGAGGCCATGGAGGGCGGGCCCATTGCCATTGTTGAGGATGGAGACCGCATTGCCATCGATATTCCCCAAAAGCGCATCACCTTAAAGGTTTCGGAAAAGGAGATTGAGGCAAGGCTTTCAACATGGCGTCCCCCTAAATTCAAGATAACCAAAGGATACATGGCACGATACGCTCGGGCGGTGTCGTCAGGAGGCGAGGGGGCAATCGTCAAGTGAGTACTGGAGTATTGGAGTACTGGAGTATTGGAGTACTGGAGTAGTGGGTAGTAAAAGCGGAAAAGAATATTCTCCTATTCCTCTAAGCCCATCACTCCAGTACTCCATCACTCCAATACTCCAATCCAAAACTTTACAGGAGGACATAGATTGAAAACACTGACAGGAGCGCAAATCATTATGGCCGTCCTTAAGGAAGAAGGTGTTGACACCATCTTTGGTTTTCCGGGCGGCGCTGTTATTGACATTTATGACGAACTTGGCAGGACAGACATCAAGCACATCCTGGTGCGCCATGAACAGGGGGCAATCCATGCAGCAGACGGCTACGCGCGGGCAAAAAGCAGTGTGGGCGTTTGCCTGGTCACCTCCGGGCCAGGGGCTACCAACACGGTTAGCGGGATTGCCTCTGCGTATATGGATTCTATCCCGGTGGTTGTACTGACAGGCCAGGTGCCTACGGCGCTCATCGGAAACGATGCCTTCCAGGAAGTTGATATCGTAGGAATCACCCGGCCTTGCACCAAGCATAACTATCTTGTGAAACGCACGGACGACCTGGCCAGGGTGATAAAGGAGGCATTCCATATTGCGCGGTCAGGCCGTCCAGGCCCTGTGCTTGTGGATCTTCCTAAAGATGTGGTCCAGGGCAAAGCAAAGTACAAGCCCTTGCCAGAACCCCGGATGGCCTCCTACAACCCCACATATCAACCCAATTTGAAACAATTGCACCGCGCTATAGCGCTGATAAAAGAAGCTAAAAAACCGGTTGTCTTTTCCGGGGGTGGGGTTATTCTTTCCGGGGCATCCAAGGAATTGACCGAGTTTGGAAAGAAGTTGAACGCCCCGGTCACCGCCTCTCTGATGGGCCTTGGCAGCTTTCCTGGGAGTCACCCTCTCTGGCTGGGAATGCTGGGGATGCACGGCACCTACCGCGCCAATATGGCCATTGGGGAATGTGATCTCCTCATAGGCATTGGCGTGCGGTTTGATGATAGAGTCACGGGCAAGGTGGCAGCCTTTGCGCCAAATGCCAAGATCATCCATATTGATATAGACCCCACTTCTATCAGCAAGAATATCCCCGTGACCATTCCCATCGTAGGGGATTGCAAGATCGCCTTGAAAGAACTTAACAAGCTTCTTGACAAGGAGAATGTAAAGTTTGCCAAGAAAAGCCGCAAGCCCTGGCTTGACCAGATAGAAAAATGGCAAGATACCAAACCGTTAAGATATGAACAAAAAGACAGTATCAAACCTCAATATGTGATTGAAAGGCTATACGAACTGACAAAGGGAAAAGCCATCATTACTACTGAGGTGGGACAAAACCAGATGTGGGCAGCCCAGTATTATCACTTTGAACGTCCTAATTGTTTCATTACCTCTGGCGGGCTTGGTTGTATGGGGTTCGGTCTGCCCGCTGCTATCGGAGCGCAGATGGCTTGCCCGGATAGACTCGTTGTGGATGTGGCAGGCGATGGCAGTATTCAGATGAATATCCAGGAACTGGCCACAGCCGTGCAATACGGCTTGCCGGTGAAAGTAGTTATTTTGAATAACAGGTATCTTGGCATGGTCCGCCAGTGGCAGGAACTCTTTTATAAGAAGAAGTACATGGCTACAGATATTGAACATGCGCCTGATTTTTCGAGGCTTGCCGAGGCCTACGGGGCTTTGGGCCTGAAGGCTACAAAGCCGGAAGAGGTCGATTCGGTCCTTAAGGAGGGTCTGAAGAGCCAGGGTCCTGCCATGATGGACTTCTGGGTAGCTCGTGAAGAAGGTGTGTACCCCATGGTCCCTGCAGGGGCGGCTTTAACCGAGATGCTTCTAGTCTAAAACGGAGATTACTTATGCAGAAACATACCATATCGTTGTTGGTGGACAATGAGCCGGGGGTACTTTCCCGGGTGGCAGGTCTGTTCAGTGGCCGTGGTTTCAACATAGAGAGCCTGTGTGTGGCAGAGACCCTGGACCCCGCCATTTCCCGCATAACCTTGGTCACACGAGGAGACGATGCCATTGCTGAACAGATCAACAAGCAGGCCAACAAGCTGATTAACGTGATCAAGGTGCATGACCTGACCGGGACAGAATATGTGGAGCGGGAAATGGCTTTGATCAAAGTTCAAGCCAAGGCAGATTACAGGGCGGAGATCTTGAGGATTGTGGATATATTCAGGTGTAACATCGTCGATGTGAGTCCTGCCCACTATACCATTGAAGTGACCGGCACGGCAGATAAGCTTGCAGCCATCCTGAGCCTCTTAAGACCTATGGGGGTCAAGGAGATCGCCCGCACAGGGGCCATTGCCCTGGGCCGGGAGAAGAAGTAATGGATTGGTAACTTCTCAATAGGTTCGGGGAAGTCACCTGAAATCAAGCCCGCCTGTCGGCTTAGTACTCTGGTTCATAAATTCGGTCACGTATTTTTCTTGCCTTTGCCTAATTGTGCTCATTAAAGAAAAAACCGATCATTCGCTGTCATTGCGAGCGAAGCGAAGCAATCTCGCTGTTTCTGACCAGATTGCTTCGTCGCTTCGCTCCTCGCAATGACATTGTGTTTGAGATTACCTTACGTGATTGTATTTATGAAAACATGTACTTAGCAAAGGGGGAAACCGCAGCCACCGAAGTGCAACGGAGGTGGAATACGGAGATGCTGGATACTGGTCACTTGATACTGGATAAACACAACAATTTCAAGCGCATGATCCAGCATCCAGTATCGAGCATCCAGTATCTAACTGCCATGAAGT
>DAOURD010000248.1:0-3820 GCA_030625295.1 Desulfobacterales bacterium
AGCATTCCAATATTAAGGTGCCTGTAGATTTCCATGTTCAGAACTCTGGTCTTGCCCGCTTAAGCGTAATGATTTTAGCTTTATCAACCCTTTTTAAATTCTGATACGAGTTGTGAAAATTCTTCAAATAATTCCATAACTTGTTATTCGAGCGAAAAGGTCAGCCACTGTAAACTTTTTAAAGTATGACCTCTCTAGTTTCTCCCACTTTGAGCTCAAACCTCTTGTCTTTAACCCAGATCCGAATCGGTCTTGCCCTGCCTGAGAGGGCTGTAATCTTCAGCCTGTCGGAGGAGATGTCCAGATCCAGCCAGTGCCCGCGATATCGAAGGTGAAAGTGCACCTGCTTTATTTCCCTGGGAAAGGAGGGATTCAGCCGCAGTACGTCACCATGTGTCTCCAATCCTGTATAACCCCGTTGAAGCATATCCACACAGCCGGCCATGGCCCCCAAATGAACACCTTCCGGGGTGGTGCCGCCCTGAATATCGGCCACATCTGTTTTCAGGGCCTGGTTAAAGAGTTCCCACGAACGTTCCCTGTCCCGCCGGACAGCAACCCAGGAATGGGCGATCCAGCTCAGAGACGAGCCATTGGAGGTACGTTTCAGGTAGTAATCAATATTTTTGGGTATGGTTTCATATTCAAAGGGATATCCCAGTTGGTTGAACAGCTTGTTCAGTTCCTCAGCGCTAAAGAGATAGAAGAGCATCAGGACATCGGCTTGCTTGGAGACCTTGTAGCGGTTTGGTGTGTCGTTTTCCGCCTCCAGGATACGGTCCAGGCGCTGAATGTTCCCGTATCTTTTCAGGTAACCCTCCCAGTCGAATTCCTCCAGGCGGTCATAATCCTCAAACTGGCTGATTATTCCGTCATCATGGAATGTCACCCGCATCTTGCGGCTCATTTCTTTCCATTTCTCTATCTCTGTCTCTTTTATGTCGAGCTTTTGGCATAGCTGTATGAATTGCTTTTCAGGGAGGATGTGAGGCAGATCAAGCGCACGGTTCATCACAAAGGTCACCATAATGTTAGTGTATGCGTTGTTGTTCAGGCCAGGCTTATCTGCTCCTGGATAGCTGTCATGATATTCGTCCGGACCCATGATGCCGCGGATCTCGTACCGGTCAAGCTCATGATTGTAAGTTGCTATACTGGCCCAAAAACGGACGATCTCCAGTATCATCTCCCCGCCGTAAAAGGACAAAAATTCCAGGTCGCCGCTGGTCTGCCAGTACTGCCATATATTGTAGACAATGGCAGCATTTATATGACGCTGCAGGCGCGAGTTATCCGGGATCCACCGGCCTGACCTCGGGTTGAGATGGACCTGCTGGGTTTCCTCTCTGCCGTTGCTTGCGCTCTGCCACGGATACATGGCTCCCTTGTAGCCCAGCTTGCGGGCGGCCCGCCGGGCCTCTTTGAGGCGGCGGTAGCGATACATGAGCAGACTTCGGGTAATCTGAGGGGCCCTGTAGTTAAGAAAGGGAAAAATAATCAGCTCATCCCAAAAGATGTGTCCCCGGTACGCCTCGCCGTGCCATCCCCTGGAGGGTATCCCCACGTCAATGTCGATGGAGTGTATGGAAGAGCTTTGCAGAATATGGAAGCTGTACAAACGGATGTTTCTTTGTATATGATGGTCATCGGAAGAGACGCTCAATTCTCCCCTGACGTCAAACCTGCGCCACAGGTGTTGCCAGGCAAGGACATGGGACCGGAGCAGGCCGGAGAAACTGCTGGCATCTGTAATTGCTTTCTCTGCCTCCAGGGCGCACTCAGAGATGGCCGGATCCCGGGAGGTAAACAATGAAACCGTCTTTTCTATGGTAATCCCGGTCCCTTTGGTAAGCTCCACTGTAAATAGCTGGGCAATATAGGCCGGCGTTTCTACCACAGTCTGTTTGATAGCCAGTGGTTTTCCGTCCCAGGATATTTCCGTCCTTGCACCCGTCGCCACGTGCAACCCGGACTGGCTGGTACGCACCTTCAAAAGCATGCTGTTTTCATCGATCAGCCTGCTTTCCACCGGCTCCAGATGCTTGTTGCTCAAACCCTTGTAACGCTCTACCCCGGAGTTGGTGACCCGGCCGTCCAGTGCAGAGCGAATCTCCAATTCACCGGCCCAGTTCAACGGCGTAATAACCGTTTTCAGTGCCGCCACATGTTTATCGTCGATATGGACCAGCCGGCAGTGGAGCAGTCTCGTTTCCCGGCCCTTCGTATCTCGGAATCGCACTGTCCGGTAAAGCACCCCTCTTTTGATATCCAGATGCTGGCGATAGAAAAGGATGTCCAGCGCCTTTAGATCAAACCATTCTTCACCAGGAATACGGAAATTGAGGCAAAGCCAATTAGGCATATTGACCAGGTCCTCGTTCTCTATGGTCCGGCCCACTATTTTGGTCTTGAGGCGGTTGTAGCCGCCAGCCAGGTAGGTTCCAGGATAGTGGATATCGTCTGCATCCGCCTCCGGCCCCGCCCCCCGGGTGGCGAAATAACCGTTACCCAGGGTACACAGTGCCTCCCGCAGGCCCTCTTCCTTGGGATTAAAGCCCTCATAGGTCAGTGACCAGGCATTCCCCTGTTTTAGTGCGGGCTTCAGTTTGTGCAGAAACATGCGAACCTGATGGGGAGATTTCAGCCTGAACACAGCTTCGGTGGTCCGGGAATTTTCCCCCACCACAATGCCTATGCCTTGCCCGGCAAGGGCCTCAAAGGCGTCCTCATCTGTAATATCGTCTCCTATATAAAAGGGAATGATTCCCAGGCCAACAAAATCCAGGGTATCCAGAAGCCAAGAAATCGCCTTTCCCTTGTCCCAGTCAATATCAGGTCTGAGTTCATAGACCTTCTTGCCCTCTGCCTTGCGAAGCCCTGAATAATGATCAGCCGCATGGTCTACAACCTCTTCCACTGAACCAACGTGGTCGTCCCTGACATTACGGTAATGAATTGCGATGGAAAATTTCTTGCGCTCCACCTGGGCACCGGCGATATCTGCAAGTTGCTGCTTCAGGTCCTCTTCGGCCTCATCAAGGACCGGGAGGAGCTTTCGGGCTTCTTTATGCTCCATCTTGAGATCTTCCGGTCCTTTTATTTCAAAACCGTGGCTGCCGGCATAATAGATGTTTTTGACACCTACACGCTCTTTTACGTCTTTAAGACCTCTTCCGCTTATTATCGCTAAAGGGCATTGACCGGACAGGCTGGTAAGCGTTTTTCGCATATCTTCGGACAGGACGGCATCCTCGGGATGGGAGACAATAGGGGTCAGTGTGCCGTCATAGTCGAGAAAAACGACCACTTCTTTGCCTTCTATCTGCTCCTTGATCTCCTCAAAGGCGTCCAGGGCATGGGGCAGGTCCTTTATCTCAGCCGCTGTTTCTATTTCTGAAAGGTCTCCGACCACCAGGTCGGCCCCTGCTTCTTTCAACACTTTTTCCTGCTCTCCCCGGTTTACTCCGATAACCAGACCAAAACCCCCTTTACTTCCGGCCTGAACCCCTGAAACGGCATCCTCCACTATCACGCACCTTTTTGGCTTGACCTTCAGCCGCCGGACAGACTCCAAAAAGATATCGGGCTCAGGTTTGCCTGCAAGGTCGAGACTCTCCGAGTCCAGCCCGTCTACCTTGGCATCAAACAGGCCTGTGATATCGGCCCTATCCAGGATATTAGCGCAGTTCTTGCTGGAAGAGGCGATGGCAGTCTTAAGGCCTCTCTTTCTGAGCCGACCGATCAAGTCTATGGTGGATTCATAGACCTCCACCCCTTCACTTTTCAGCCGCTTCAAGAATAATCGGTTTTTCCTGTTCCC
>DAOURD010000041.1:0-7223 GCA_030625295.1 Desulfobacterales bacterium
CGGTCAAGGCCTATCCCACCCGGGAAGAATTGACGATGCCGATTCAGGAGCAATTGATAGTGGAACTCTATTCCAAATAATGGTACCCGTTCACGGCTTCTTTTGTTCTTTTCTAAAGTTTGTCATCCCTGGCCCAGACCTGGTTTTCAGGCTGAACAGTCTGTTTCGCGGACGTCGCGCCAGGGCGGGCCTTTATACGAAAACGGAGTACTCCAATACTCCGTGAACGCTTATAGATAATGAGCACGATAGGCCGGTTCAGAGGCCTATGGGAATACAAAGTAAATCTGGAGAGTAAGCATGTCATCAAATGAGCTTATGTACATGAATTGGCGCGAGCTGATCAAGCCGAGAGGTATTGAGATCACTGACAGCACGACGTTCTACGCGAAGTTTGTCTGTGAGCCCCTGGAAAGGGGTTTTGGCATTACGATCGGCAATGCGCTTCGTAGAATCCTCCTTTCCTCACTTCACGGTGCTGCCATTGTCTCAATAAAGGCAGATAACGTCATGCACGAGTTTACGGCTATACCAGGTGTACTTGAGGATATGTCCGAGATCATATTGAATCTCAAAGAAGTCCGCTTGCGAATGTCTGATCCAGGGCCGAGGGTGCTCCGGATCGAAGCCTCTGGAGAATGTGAGGTTAAGGCAGGGGACATAATCTCTGACGGTGGTGTTGAGATACTAAACCCGGAGCATCATATTGCAAGCCTGTCAAAGGACGCAAAACTGGATATGGCTATGACGGCTAAGGCGGGCAAGGGATATGTACCGGCCGACATGAATAAAGGAGAAAACGATCCCATTGGCACCATACCGATAGATGCTGTATTCTCACCTATCAAGCGGGTCAACTACGTGGTCGGGAATGCGCGGGTTGGTCAAAGGACCGATTATGACAAACTCACCCTTGAGGTATGGACTGATAGTAGTGTTATGCCGGAAGACGCTGTGGCATATGCGGCAAAGATACTCAAAGAACAGATGAACATCTTTATCAACTTTGATGAAGAAGTGGAGCCTGAGCCTGAACCTGAAGGCGAGGAAGAGGAGGAAAAGCCCCTCAACGAAAACCTCTATCGGAGTGTTGAGGAACTGGAACTTTCGGTTCGCTCTGCCAACTGCCTGAAGAATGCGAACATTCGATATATTGGTGGATTGGTCCAGAAGACCGAGGCCGAGATGCTCAAGACTAAAAATTTTGGTCGGAAGTCACTGAATGAAATTAAGGAAGTTCTGGTCGAAATGGGACTGACTCTTGGTATGAAGGTTGATGGCTATGTCCCACCCGACGAAGAGGCTGAAGAAGGAGAAAGCAGCGATACATGAGACACCAAAAAGCGGGAAAAAAGCTGAACCGCACAGGAAGCCATCGGAATGCCATGTTCCGAAACATGGTGACTTCCCTTTTCGAACATGGCCGCATTCGGACGACGGATGCCAAGGCCAAGGAGTTGAGGCGGTGGGCCGACCGCGTGATTACCCTGGCAAAAAGAGGTGATCTCCATGCACGACGGCAGGCACTGGCAGTCATAAGAGACAAGACCGTGGTCCACAAACTCTTTGAAGAAGCGGTGGACCGTTTCGGCAACAGGGCCGGAGGTTACACCAATGTGGTCAAGATAGGGAGGCGGCGGGGAGATGCAGCTCCTATTTCATTGATAGAGCTTGTTGCTTCGAAGGAAAAGAAGGAACGAAAAAAGAAAGAGTCCAGGGCGGCGAAGAAGGGACTCGACAAAGCCAAGAAGGAAGCTCCTGCAAAAGCTAAAGAAACAGACAAGCCAAAAGAGGCCGAAACCGCGGAGGTGGCAGCTCAGCACTCCGCGCCTGAAATGGAGAAACAGGCCACTTCGGAGTTAGAAGGCAAGCAGGACGGCGAAGAAACGAAGGCTGGACACGAAGACGCAGAGGCCCCGGAAACAAAAGAGGATAAGGAGAAAGAGTAGACAACTGCGTTGCGGATGCAACAGGAAATAAGACAAAGAGGTTAGCCATTACCGGCAGTCTCCATTCCATATTGATGGCATAAAATCCGCCGCGGGCGGGCCACTGAAACATCAATAATTGCAAGTAGTTGCAGAGATGCCCAGGCGCAGAAATACCGGGACGTTCAATTACCATACATAAGGATAGCAAAATGCCTTGCGTGTGGTTTGTTGGAAATGGCCCGTTCATGATCGAATCTCCTATCCCCAGCAAAACGCGGCTAAAGCAAATCGAGACTTACATCTCCCGAATGCCCAGTCTTTCTACTACGGTTACAAGGGTTCTGGAGATCTGTAACAGCCCGACGACCTCTCCCAATGACCTGAACCGCATTATTTCCCTCGACCCGGTGCTTACCGGGAAGGTACTGAAGCTCATCAATTCGGCATACTATTCTCTGCCTAATCAAATCACTTCCCTGACCCGGGGTATCGTTATGCTGGGTCTTAATACCGTAAAAAATCTTGCGCTGAGCACATCAGTCCTGGAAAGCCTGGGTGGAAACCAATCTTCCCAGGCACTTTCAATGGACGACTTTTGGACCCATTCCCTTTGCGTGGGGGTGGTTGCTAAGTCCTTAGCCGCGATCAAGCGTATCCCGTTAATAGCGCGGGAAGAGTATTTTGTGGCCGGACTACTGCATGATTTAGGCAAGATCGTCCTTAATAATCGCTTTCCAGAGGAGTATGTTCAGGCCTTGGAATCGGCCAAGACCGAGCAAGCTCCCCTATACCGGGCTGAGCGTATGGTTTTTGGGGTCGATCACTGTGTGGTGGGAAGCATGATTGCTGGGAAATGGCAGCTCAGTGAGGCCCTGAATGATTCGCTGTGCCATCACCACAGTCCGGATGAGGCTGGGGAGGCGAACCGGCAATTCGTCTCAATGGTGGCATTGGCAAATACATATGCCAACATCTTTGAAATAGGGTCATCAGGAGATTCTTTTCCTGAGAACACGATGGTAGATATTCTTCTTCAAGAGGTTGGGGTTAGCAGGTCTACACTTTCTGACCTTCGTGAAACGGTATTGAGTGAAATAGAAAAAGCCAAGGTTTTCCTGCAAATATAAAAAAGGTGATGTCATGAAGATTAAGTTCTGGGGGGTGAGGGGTTCCATTCCCTGCCCCGGTCCCCACACCGTGAAATATGGCGGGAACACAGTCTGCCTTGAATTGCGACTTAAGGAGACGGACAGGCTTATTATTCTTGATGCCGGCTCCGGCATCAGAGAGCTTGGCAACTACATGATGGCCCATGACCTTCCAAAGGGTCCGATAAGGACGGAGATTTTTCTGACCCATACCCATTGGGACCACATTATGGGATTCCCTTTTTTTACCCCGAGTTATATTCCGGGGACGAAGCTCAAGATTTACGGGCCGGTTACCTATGAAGATGACACCCTGGAAGATGTTGTGGGTGGACAGTTGACCTATCGCTACTTTCCGGTGCGCCAGGCAGAGCTTGCTTCTGAGATAGAATACGTTGATCTTAAGGAAGGCCGATATGAACTCGGCGATGGAATTATGCTCACGACCAAGTATCTTAACCATCCAGTCCTTTGCCTTGGCTATCGTTTCGAATATCGTGGCAAGGTCCTCTGTACCGCCTATGACACCGAACCCTTTCAAAATGTCTTCTGTACCGACCCGGACGATCCATCCTATGATAAGACCATGGCCGACGAGGGCGAGCAGGTGGCCAGGGAAGAAAATCAGCGCCTGGAAGCATTCATCGCAGGAGCCGACTTGCTCATTTACGATGCGCAATACACCCAGGAAGAATATGAAGCCTCCAAGGTCGGTTGGGGTCATACTTCATGTGAGTATGCCATCGCTGCGGCGAAACGGGCCGGGGTTAGGCGTTTGGCCCTGTTTCACCACGAGCCTGTACGGACCGATGCTCAAATAGACGAGCTGACCAAGAAATATTGCAACCCGGATTATACTGGCAACACAGAAGTCTTTTTTGCCCGTGAAGGAATGCAGATTGAAATTTAGGGCTCGCCCCGACAACCAAGGTCTCCCGCCCTACGTTAGCAGACCCTTTGAAGTGTGGCTGACAGCGATGTCTTCACTGCCCTCCATTTTGCCCTTGACATCAACGGATACTTTCGCATAAAGGTTATAGTTGTGGTGCCCTTTTGGGCTTAATAGGGAATCCCGTTAAAGTCGGGAGCGGGCCCGCCGCTGTAACCCCGCCCTTTTCTTTTTAGCAAGAAAAGGGGACCCTTTTAGCATTCATATACCACTGTTCCAATGAATCGGGATGGGAAGGTCGCTGAAAGGGCGGGGGAGCCAGAAGACCTGCCACAAAGAAAATAGTGTCTCACGATCCTCGCGTGCCAGATCGGGGACACAAGACGGTTTGAGGATAAAAAAGGGAAATCCCCAGGCTGAATCATCGGTCTGGGGATTTTTTTTAAATAGCGGGCAAAGGAGGTGAAGATTTATAGGATCATGAATGAGTTGGTCGGTTTTGCTTCAAGGGAAGGGAGTGGAAAGCTCCCGCCGCCCCGCGACTGTGATCGGGACGAAAGCCGTGGGCTGGTTATTAGTGATCAGTTAATAGTTATTCGTAATCACTAATGATTAGCTGAAAAGCCACTGGGAATAGTCATAGGTGTGGTCATTTGATCTAACCAATAACGAATGACCAATAACCAATGACTCCCGATGTGCCACGCATATCGGGTCTGGGAAGGCGCGGTGATTAGGATGATCGTAAGCCAGGAGACCTGGGCGAAACCTAAACCCTTCACAATATTCCTCGAGGGAGGAAAGGAGGTTCTTATGAAACGTTTTATTTTGTTCTTTTTCCTGGCTGTTTTTTTCTGTGGCTCTTTGTTGATTCTGTCATCAGTAAACAGGGCGTTGGCCCAAAACGGAAACGAAGGTATACCTGAATTGGAGGAGATGGTTGTGACTGCCGGAAGGGTGGAGGAGAAGAAAAAAGAGATTACCTCTTATGTGATTGTCATTGATGAACAAGAGATCAAAAATTCTTCTGCCCGGGATCTCGGGGATTTATTGGCTGAAAAGGGTGTTGGGCATATTCAAAAATACCCGGGTGCCTTAACTGCTGTCGGTATCAGGGGCTTCAGGACCGAAACCCACGGTAATGACCTGATGGGTCATGTCCTGATTTTGCTGAACGGACGTCGGGCAGGCACCGGCAATGTGGCCAAGATTATGACCAAGAATATAGAAAGGGTGGAAATAATAAGGGGGCCCGCCTCTGTTCAATACGGTTCAGCCGCTATGGGCGGAATCGTAAACGTGATTACCAAACGGGGAAGGGATAAACCGACTGCGTTTGTTGAGGGTAAGCTAGGAAGTTTCGATCATGAGGAAGGGAGTATCGGATTTTCGGGGAAGGTTAAGGGATTTGATTTCTCCGGCAGTTTTACTACAGAATCGAGGGACGACTATGACACTGCCGATGGAGAAAGATATTACAACACAGGCTATGATCGTAAAGAAAACGGTAGCTTAAACCTCGGTTTTGAGTTTTTGCCTGAAAATCGTATTGGCGTCATCTATAACTATTTTGATGCCGATCACGTGGGCAGTGCGGGCTACCTCAGTCAGAATGATCTTGACGATTATAAAAATACAAGCAACAAGTCCATTGACTTCGTTTATGACGGTGGAACTCCAAATGGTCTCTTTTCCTGGAAGGCCAGATATTTTGACGGAAAAGACGAGAACAAATGGTTTAATCCCGTTGCGAGCAACCCTGATTTCTGGGACGATGGTGTTCCAAACAAAGTAACGGTAGACCATAAGGGTGTACAGGCACAGGGGTCTTACAATCAGGAATATCTACTTGTTACCGTCGGTTTCGATTGGGTGAATTACGAAACCGAAGATGACAAATATAGTCCAAATAAAACCGAATATGACAACCCAGCCTATTTTCTCCTGGCCAAAACCAGACTTTTTGACGAGAGGTTTATCATCTCCGGTGGCCTGAGATATGACGATTATGAGGTGGAAGTGAAAAAAGGTGAAGGGAAAAAAGAAAGTGATGATCACCTTTCTCCCCGGGTTGGCGTGGCCTATCTTCTTACAGACTATCTAAAACTGAGGGCCAACTATGGGGAGGCATTCAAGATGCCTTCTGCTCAGGAGTTGGCTGGGAATTACCCTGGCTGGCTTGGCAATTGCGTAGGCAATCCCGATCTGGATTCCGAGAAAAGTGAGACCTATGAAGGGGGAATAGATTTTTCTTGTGGTTTCTTTAATTCTGCCCTTACCTGTTTTTATACTGATTTCGAGGACAAAATTGAGACTTACACTATGCCAAGCGGTGACACCTCATGGAAAAACGCTGGAAAAGCACGGATACAGGGTCTGGAGGGAGAATTCTCTTGCGATATAGGCTCTCTCTTCTCCTGGGATTTTCAGGTCAAGCCTTACGCCAGTTTTGTCTACCTCACCGAATATGAAGATAGGGAGACGGGTAAAGACCTTAAGTATACCTCTGACCTTCAGGTGTCCTATGGTATTACAATTTCTGATTTAAAAGGTCTTTCCGCCAATCTAAACATTGCCTATACCGGAGAACAAAAGGTCACGGATTATGAAAGTGGATGGCCCTATCAAGTAATAGAAAGAGGTGGTTTTACTGTTGCCAATCTAATGATTAGCAAAAAGATTCTCGATTATGGAAAATACGGGGGGATGACTTTAAGAGGAGAGATTCAAAACCTCTTTGACAAGGATTATGAGTACGTCAAAGGCTATCCCATGCCTGGAAGAAGTTTCTTCCTGGGCCTCAGGTATGATTATTGATGTGCATGGTAAGGGAGCCTCCCACGGAGTAGCTTACCATGTCATCAAAGTTGTGTCCAAGACCATTTGTCTCTCTTCCAAAGGAAATTTGTATCTTCTCAAAAAATTCGGGTATATGTTGCGTCCTCTCACCCCTGGCCCAGACCCGGATTGTAGGCTTACTAGATTAATTTAAGCACGTCGCACCAGGGCGGGCTAAACCCTCTCCGGCAACGCGGTTGCCTTGCTCCAAATCGAGGTTGTTATGGATCGAGGCAACCGTGTTGCCGGGGGAGAGGACACACAGTGAGGAGGCAAACCTCCAGTTATTGAGAAGTTACGAGAATTTCTGTTATGGAACTTAAGAGTTTGTTTCTTGGTCTCACCTTTACCATAGGCATCTTTGCACTGAAGAGCGGGGTGGGGTTACACTATTTTCTGATTCAGAAGAGAAACATA
>DAOURD010000073.1:0-6084 GCA_030625295.1 Desulfobacterales bacterium
CTTATCCTGGTCATGGAGAAATCCCACGAGGATGCGCTCTTAGCCACCCTTCCAGAAGCAGCAGGCAAGGTTCTGTTAGTCAGGTATTTTGCCCGTTTTGGTTCAAGGAGACGGGGGATTGCCGATCCCTACGGGCTTGACTATGAAGCATATCGGTTCTGCTTTCTTGATATTGAGGATGCAGTTTCAGGTCTCATTGACTTTCTGTCCAAACGCCCAATCACCTTTGAGCCTATACGGGTGACATGTTACGCGGGTTACAAATCGAATGAATCTCCCCGCTCATTTGTGTGGGGCGAGCGGGTCTTCAACATTACCACGATTGTTGACCGTTGGTATGATAGCAGGGTAGATGCCCGATCCGAGGTCACGGACTATTTCAAGGTGCAGGCGGATGACGGGGGCACCTATATTATCCGCTACAACCGACTCTTTGACAATTGGGCGGTACTGATCCGCTAGTCCGAAATGTGAACTTAGCGCCCTTCGGGCAAACTTAAGAAATCCCTGACACGGATTTCACTGATTACACTGCCTAAACCTAATCCGTGGCCATCCGTGTAATCCGTGTCCAAAAAGGAAAACCCGGCATCCTTCATTCCTCGGTTTACACTTATCAAGGATGCGGGCACCAAGAGATAAGTTCTTTTGTTCCTACTTTTTGGTGTCAGGTGTCAGGTGTCAGGAGCGACAAACGCGAGATCTGAAACCTGAACACTGAAACCTGAAACCTAGGGTGGTGAAAAAAAGTGTAAACTACTTTATGGCGAAAATGAAGGATGCCGAAAATCCTATACTATGAACTTGGCCCCGCTTCGCTCCGTCCGCACTCGCAGAGGATTTACTTGTTGATGACTTTAATGGCCTTTGCGTCTTTGTCCGTCTTGACTACGCAGAAGGTAGAACGCTTAGACCCCGCAGTCCCGTAAGTGTACTCTATATCTATGCCAGCGTCCGCCAGTTTGGCAGCTACTTTTTCGATCTCGCCTGCCTTGTTGGGCATTTCCACGGCGATGACGGGCTCATACTCGGCCTGTATATCTATTTTCTTGAGGGCGCGTTTAGCCTTGGCATTGTTATCTGTCATTATCATGAAATACGCCCTCTTGTTCATTTGGTACGCGCAAAGGCCAGTAATGTTGACATCAGCCGCAGATAGAGAACCACTCATTTCAGCCAGTAAGCCAACTTCGTTTTCCTTATCAAAGGTCAGTTGCTTGGCTTTCGTTGCTTTAGCCATGGTGTTTTCCTCCTTTACAAAGATTTCGGGTAACCCTTCACAACTATTACTTTCAAACTATGACAGGAAAACAGCATGAGTCAAGCAAAAACATGAATAAAAACGCGAAGTGATCCCATCAATTTCAAGAAATGATGTTCAGCAGATTCCCTACCATTTCATCTTCAGCAGAAATTACCTTTAGATTAGCTTGAAAACCTATTTTGGTTAAGATTATATTTACAAATTCTTCTCCAAGGTCAACGTTCGATTGTTCCAACGCATTTGGGCCAATACTACCCAGCCCGTTTGTCCCGGGTTGACCTGTGATGGCATCGCCCGACTCAGCAGTCATTGCGTACAGATTGCTCCCCATCTTCTTAAGCCCCTGCGGGTTATTGAATTTGGCAAGCGCCACCTGAAAGAGGTTCAGGGCCTGGCCGTTAGAATAACGACCGGTAATCACTCCATCCGTACCTACGGTAATCAACTCAAGATCCCCGGAACCGTATCCATTGGCAGAAGAATAACTAGTATTTGACGCTGAAGAATACTGCGTTGACGAAGGCGAATCATTAACCCATGAAGAACCATTATTGAAAGAACCAAAATCAAGCTGAATCGACATCTCAGTAGAGCCGTCCGTTGCACCCAGAAAGTCAGGATGAAAAGTAAAATGACCATCTGTAAGATCCGTAGTAGCATTTTGAGGCGTCCAGTTGCCTGTACCGTCATTAATGTCCATAGTAACGTCTGAAATGGCCCCGGAATCATTAAATACCAGTGTCCCCCGAGCCAACAAGCCAAGGTTATCACCTGTAGCCCCTGATCTTCGATCCTCTGCCGGATGTGCGGTAACAATATATTCCCAGACAGAACCGGTCCCTCTCTTATCAAAATAAACGGTAATGTCATGCGAGGCACCAACCCCATCGTACAGTTTTGTTGAAGTTTGGTAGTTATATGCATTGTCAGCTATATGCTCTTGGTTAGGATTATCTCCATCCCATGCACCCGCGAGCGCGTTTATTCCGACTGAGTTGTCCTCTGCATGAGCATTAAGGTTCACAATATTTTTTATGACGGTTGTCTCTTCCGGAGGAGAGGTAAACGAAGACAATGTAATATCCTGAATTGCGCCCTGGATTTCACCGGTAATCGGGTCAAACTCCCACCCCTGTACCACACAGCCTGAAGTAGTTACGAATCTCCCATCCTTGTCAAACTGAAATTGTCCATCTCTTGTATAATAGTTCCCCCCTTCTAATGCCCGGACCATAAAAAACCCATCTCCTCCAATCGCCATGTCAGTAGGAGAGGAAGTGGATTCAAACGATCCCTGAGAAAACTCCTCGGTAATCTGCCCTATGGTTGTACCCCGTCCTACCTGTGATACTCCCGATGAGGTAGACACATTTTGAGGAGATAGCTCCTGGAAACTTGAATGACTCTTTTTGAACCCCTGTGTACGTATATTGGCTATATTATTGGCAGAAGCACCCAGTTTCCTTTCAAAGGCTTTTAAGGCTGATCTCGCGGCTGAAATACCGTTAATCATGACCATTCTCCTTTCTCCGAGCCGGCAGTCTCCCAAAGAAAAAACCCATCCTCCTTCACGAACGAATGGGTTTCAGTATCGAATTCTTTACCAGTTGGGCAACCCCGCTATCCCGCAAAAACGGCACCGGAGGCTTTGCGTCCCACCCTTTCGAGAGGTTTGCCTTTTTCGCAACTATTCTAACAATCTTTATCGGCACGGACGGGAAGAACCTTTAATCCTGATTCAGACTCCATGCAGATCCGCTTCAGCAGGTGAGTCAAACTCACCCTTTCATGGCCTCTGCGGTTTGCAGGCATTCCAGGACATAGTCCCGGGAAAGGATGTGCTCCATACTTTGCTCCAGAGGTCTTTCGGTGTCCACGCCGATGTGCATCTCATCACGCACCTCATTCAGGGGCTCAAACCGCGCCTTGATTTGTTCGAAATGGCGAAGACGCGCATCAGAGACTGAAGATGTCGCCTCCCGCCTTATCAGACGTTTTTTGAGTACGGCTTCAGAGCATGTGCACTCCACAAACATCAGGTTTGTGTCCATATCCTTTGCAAGACGAAGGACTTCACTACGCTGGTGCCGGCTACTGTAAGTTGCATCCAGAATGACAGAACAACCCTTTTCAATCTCTTCCTGGGCCAGCAAGAGGAGCTTTCCATAGGTAAGTGAACTGGCCCCCTTTGAATAGATCCCTTTTTCAAACAGAACGTCCCTCCGCTCGTAGGGTTGCAGGCCAAATAATTCCTTGCGGATGACATCTGAACGAAATACTTTGACACCGAGTGTTTTGGCCAATTCTTTGGCAATGGTAGTCTTACCCGAGGCTGGCATACCGCAAACCACCCAGAGGGTGGGGCGAGTGAACTGCACAGCATAGCGGTAGGCAAGGTCCATGTATTGGTGGGTTTCGGTGAGGAGCCTGCCACGCTCTTGCTCGCCAAGATCCCCTTCCTGGAGACGGAAGCAATTGACCTTGACCCGCACAAAGGCTCTGTAGCACTTGTAAAAATCAAGCAGAACAAACACGTCCTGGTCTTTTGTATACCCAACGTAAGCCTTGAGCAGACTGTGGGCGATGTCCGGGTAGCCTTCGTAGTCGAGGTCCATGGCCAGAAAGGCCAGATCAGACGTGATATCTCCGTATCTAAAGCGCTCATTGAATTCGATGCAATCAAGGATCTGAATCTCATCGGTAAAATAGACATGCCCGGATCTCAGGTCCCCATGGCAATCACGAATCTTGTCCTTTTCAATGCGATGCTCAAAGAGCTCTTGCCATCTGCGCAAAAAGGATCGCGTAGCGGCCCGAACAATTTGAAACATTCGCTCGTCAAGTATCCTTCCCGCAAACATTTCCGTTTGTCTGAAGTTTTCCTCACAATTGGCCCAAACCGTTTCCCGTGACCCAAAGGTATTGATGTGTCCGCCAGTGGGAGCCTGGCCATAAAACCTGGCAAGAATCCGGGCTAGCTCCTGAAGCGCTTCTTTGTCAATCTTTCCTCTCCGCAACAAACGAACCATGGAACAGTCATCAGAAAGTTGACGCATCTTAACAGCATATTCAACAGGCTGACCTGGCCCCGCCAGGTGATATCGGCCGTCTTTAAAGGTGATGGGAACGACGTCAAGATACACGCTGCGGGTCAAGCGACGATTAAGGATCACTTCTTGGTGGCAAAAATGTCGTCGCTTTTCCAGCGTCGTGAAGTCCAAAAACTCCAGATTGACCGGTTTTTTGATCTTATAGACGTACGTGCCTGTCAAAAAGACCTTGGAGATGTGGGTTTCACGTTGTCTAACAGTGGTCACGGGGTGAGGATAAAAATCAGGCCTCTGCATGGCCTGAAAGATTTCTGCTTGCCGTTGCGTTTCCATAACCGATCCCTTTTCCATTGACTCCGAAACTTCTTAGCGCTATAGCCTTTCACAAAAAAAATTTGGGGTTGCCATTGCCACGGATGCTATCACATAAGCTGAATGTTGTCTCAGGCGTTGGCAGAAGGAGCGCTCCCATGCAGATTTATATATCCGGATCCTTGGCCTATGACAGGATCATGGACTTCCCTGGTAAGTTTGCCGATCATATTCTACCTGATAAGATACATGTTCTCAATGTCTGTTTCACAGTAAATGGTCTGAACGAGAAATTTGGCGGCACGGCTGGTAACATCGCCTACAGCCTTGCGCTACTGGGAGAACGGCCCCTGATTCTGGCTACGGCCGGCAAAGACTTTGGCAGGTATGAAACCTGGCTGCTCAAGCATCAACTTTCCCTGCAAGGAATCCGCCGGATTTCAGAGGAATTGACCGCCGGGGCTTACATTACGACCGACCAGGCCGACAACCAGATTACAGGATTCAACCCAGGGACTATGAAATACCCTTCCTTGTTCAAATTCGATGGTGTAAACCCTCAAAAAGCACTGGCCATTGTTGCCCCCGGCAACCTCGAAGACATGCTCACGTACAGCCGCACGTGTAGAGAGAAAAAGATCTCCTATATCTTTGATCCCGGCCAGTCCATCACATCCTTCTTAGCAGACCAGTTGACGGAAATGCTCACGGGTTCCAGCCTGTTGATCTCCAATGACTACGAGTTGGAAATGATTATGCGAGCCACGGGCTTTGAAAAAGCCCAGCTCCTCCAGCGCACCGCGGCCATTATCACGACCCTGGGAGAAAATGGTTCTCTCCTTTGCACCCGCGATCAGGAAGTCAAGATCCCTGCTGCCCGCGCCTCTCAGGTCCTGGATCCCACAGGGGCGGGAGACGCCTATCGAGCAGGCATGATCAAGGGCATGGTTACGGGAAAAACCCTTGAAGACGCCGCACGGACGGGAGCAGTCTGTGCCAGCTATGCCGTGGAATGCCACGGCACTCAGGAGCATAGCTTTTCCCAGCAACAGTTTTGGGCACGCTATCACGCCAACTTTGACCCGCCCGCGTCCACACATTAAGTCTTACCGCTCGGCCATGGCGATGTCGCGCCTTCAACCTCCTGCGCTCGACCAAGCACAGATTAGCCTGCCTGTCACTGTCCGTTGATATTCTGCAGTAGCCGCCCCAAAAGGGGCAGGTGTCGCTTTGTAACGTCAAGCTCGTATCTCGTTCCTAATTCATCTCCAGAAACGGAAGCCCATACTCTTATCTCAGTAGATCCGCCTTTTCTTAGAAACACTATTTTACCCCTAAAAATGCCGTTTTAAGGCCTTATTTGGCGCAAATTCTGACCGTTTCTTATGCAATGTCAGCAGGTTGGCGTGGCCCGACCCCCCTTTTTTTTCCCCAGCAGGTTGGCGTGGCCCGACCCCC
>DAOURD010000048.1:0-6962 GCA_030625295.1 Desulfobacterales bacterium
GTAGGAATTCAATAGGTTGTAGAAATTCCGAGACGTGAAATTATTGCAGGGTAAGGGGGGGCTGAGGGGTTATGTCGGCAGGTGCTTGGTTAGTATGTATTCTTCATAATCATCAGCGGACATGAGCAGATCCAGGTCATCTAAGGAAAAGAGCTTGGCCCGGATAATCCAGCCTTGGGTGTAAGGCGAGTAATTGATCAATGCGGGGTTGTCAATAACTTCCTGGTTGACCGAAACAACCTGGCCACAGACTGGGGCGTAAATATCATTAAATAGTCTGCTACACTCTACACTCGCAAAGCACTCACATGTCATAATCTCATCACCCTCGTTAGGGAGTTCCACATAATTGAGGTTTCCGAGTTGCAACTGGGCAAAATCGGTTATGCCTAGGGTGACTGTGTGATTCTCTTCATATCGGACCCAGATATGGTCCTCAGAGTACTGTAGCTCATCCAGAACTAGCAAGGCAGCCTCGCTCTCCTATTTGCCATTTCTTATTTCGCTGAACACCCCATATACTAAAAAAAAGAACTTGACAAGCACTTTTTTTCACAAAAAACGCTGTATAGCTCAAAGGTCTCGCAAGTTGTACAACCTATTGAAATCATAGTTATTTTGCCGCGATCTATTTTATACCATCCACTAATACCATCACTCCAGTACTCCATTGCTCCAATTGGGGCGAAGCCCCTAAGTTCAACCTATGCTTTACCTATTTGCTCGAGTGTCTTGTCAGCAATGTCAAAATTCGAATAGACCTTCTGGACATCGTCTGAGTCTTCCAGGCTGTCCATGAGCCGAAGCATCTGTTCGGCCTGTTTGTCTTCCAGTTTGACTGTGCTCTTGGGTGCCATGGTGATCTCGGCAAGCAAGTAGCGCATGTTTCTTTCATCCAGCGCCTTTTTCACTGCTTCGAAATCCTCTGGGGGCGTGATGACCTCCAAGGTGCTTTCTTCATCCCGGATATCCTCTGCCCCGGCATCCAGGACCGCCTCCATGAGCGCCTCCTCATCTGTGTCACCCTTTTCAAATACAAACATGCCTTTTTTTTCAAACATCCAGGCTACGCACCCGGCCTCACCCAGTCCCCCTCCAGATTTGCTGAAGATGTAGCGGATATCAGCCACCGTGCGCTTTTTGTTATCGGTCAAGGATTCCACCAAAACCGCCGCCCCACCAGGACCGTATCCTTCATAATAGACCTCTTCATAGGCAACCCCCTCCAGTTCCCCGGTTCCCTTCTTCATGGCCCTTTCAATGTTGTCTTTGGGCATATTCTCTGCCTTGGCTGCTGCAATGGCTGTGCGCAGCCGCGGGTTGGCATCCGCATTGCCCCCCCCCATGCGTGCGGCCACGGTGACCTCTTTTATCAGCCTCGTAAACACCTTGCCCCGCCTGGCGTCTGTTACACCCTTCTTGTGCTTAATTGAACTCCACTTTGAATGCCCAGACATGCTGCCTCCCGTAGCATTTCGGATTTTGGATTGCGGATTTAACCAAGACCGCATTCTGAGTGTGTTTGTTGTGTCTGAAGCCCCTAAGTTTTTCCCAATCCAACAATATAGATTTCCTTGCTTGCCTTTCTGCTTGATTTTGGCTTGAAGTGCACAACCCGGCCAAAGGATCTTCTGACCTTGTCTGAAAAGGCTTTGAAGTCAGAGCCGTGAAAAATCTTGCAGACAAAGGCCCCTCCTGGCCTCAGCACCCGGGCCGAAATGGCTAAGGCCGATTCACTCAGTTGAAGCGACCTCTGCGCATCCACGAACTTGCTCCCTGTGGTAGATGGGGCCATATCGCTTAAAACTGTTTCGAAATTTGTCCCAACGGCTTCCAGAAATGACTCGTCCCAGGCAAGCACATCATACTGTACGAAGCGGACATTGGACGGGAGCCGAAGCGCAAGCGGGGTTATGTCCACTCCAACAACGAGACCTCTATCTCCCACAACCTTTGAGGCAAATAGCAGCCACGAGCCCGGGCAACAGCCCAGATCAAGGACTCTGCCTCCTCTTTTCAGGATGCCAAATCTCTTTTGAATCTCCTCAAGCTTGTAAACGGATCGCGCCGGATATCGTTCCTCACGAGCACGTCTTGCATAATAGTCATACCAAGGATCAGGTTTCACCACGGGATATATTAGCAGCAAATATCGGTTTTTCAAGTCATAAAATCACTCCGTGATTTTATCAGAACAACAATTCAACTAACTCTGAGATTCCCTGCACCCCGACTATCTCGATATCGGCCAGCCCCTTGAGGTGCTTCAGATTGTTTCGGGGAAGGAGACACCGGCTAAAACCCATTTTTTGCGCCTCGTGCACCCTCGGCTCCGCTTGACTAATTCCACGAACTTCCCCGGTTAGCCCAATTTCGCCAAAGACGAGAGTAGACTCCTTGACAGGTTTGTCAAAGAAACTCGAAGCAATAGCCGAGACAATCCCAAGATCTACAGCAGGCTCCTCCACCTTTACGCCGCCGGTCACATTGACAAAGATGTCTTGATTCATTAGCTGCAGACCAAGTTTCTTTTCCATGACAGCGACAAGCAGAGAAACCCTCTTGTAGTCTACACCCAGCACAGTTCGCTGTGGGGTGCCAAAGCTGGCTCGGCCAACAAGGGCCTGGAGCTCAAGCAATATGGGCCTGGAGCCTTCGATGCTGGCTGTTACTACAGAACCAGGGACAAGAGATCGGCGTTGAGACACGAATATTGCAGAAGGATTCACAACTTCACAAAGACCGTTATCCCTCATCTCGAACACGCCAATCTCGTTGGTGGAACCAAAGCGGTTCTTGACCGCACGAAGTATGCGAAAGATGTTATTCTGCTCACCCTCAAAATAGAGTACTGTATCGACTATATGTTCCAGGAGCCGGGGACCTGCAATGGCACCATCTTTGGTGACGTGTCCTACCAGGAAAATCGGAATTCCGGTCCGCTTTGCCAGGTGCATGAGGTGCATCGTCGCCTCCCGCACCTGGCTGACGCTACCAGGGGCAGAGGTCAATTCAGGGGTAAACACGGTTTGAATCGAATCCACAACCATTACAGTCGGAACCATTTCATCGGCCACGGCTCTGATCGATTCGAGCGCGACCTCTGATACTACCCATAGATCGTCCGAACCAGTGCCGAGGCGGTCGCTTCGAAGCTTGATCTGCTCAAGGGATTCCTCGCCGGAGATGTAGAGTACCTTGTGCTTGCCGTCCGCAAGCCGGTGCAAGACCTGGAGCATCAGTGTGGACTTGCCAATGCCCGGATCTCCTCCTACCAGTATAAGGGACCCGGGAACCAGCCCGCCCCCCAGCACTCTGTCAAATTCCTGTATACCGGTCATGATGCGCCTTTGCTGATTCATTTCTACTGAGTCGATCGGAACAGGTCGAGACTGCCGGGCGGGAGCCGATCGGCCGGGTGCAAGGGTGAGGCTCTCCCTTTCCTCCACCAGGCTATTCCATTCGCCACACTCAGGGCATTTACCCATCCATTTGAGTGATTGATAGCCACAACCCTGACATACAAAGATTGTTTTGCTTGCCTTGTTGCTTTTCAAGACGCATTCCCCTCTCTTAGCCCTAACTCCCCTGCAAGATAGCATGAACTAGGCTGCAAGAGAAACGAAATCTCGCCGGATGCCCATGGCAGCCGACCTGTGTCGATCCTTTGACAAGGCGATTGGGGCGCTCAAAGAGGCAAAGTATAAGTCTCAGACATGCTTTAAAAAAGCGCTAATAAGCAGGTTCTGTTTGACAATCTCTGCCAAACAACGTAATCTATGCACAAAAAAACAAGCACAAACTGGCACGGCCTCTGGCCCGTGGGGCCTGCGCCCCGGAGGGCTCGTATGAGCTTTCCGAGCCGTAGGCTTTACAAGCCGGAGGCCTACGGCTCGGAGAGAGGTATGAATGAGAAGAGATGCTTTGAATAAGATTGCTGTCATCGGTATGGGTTATGTGGGTATACCGGTAGCTGCCCTTCTTGCAGACCAAGAAGGGATGGATGTCACCGGTCTCCAGAGGCGTTCTCAGCGCTCGGGATGGAAAATAGATGTTCTAAATGCAGGCAAGTCTCCCATTGAAGGCGAGGAGCCCGGGCTGGACGACTTGATCAGCCGGGTTGTGAAAAAGGGCAGCTTCCGTGTGAGCGACGATTTTTCGGTCATCAAACATATGGACATCGTACTGATCGATGTGCAAACCCCTACTGATGGCGCGGATCACATGCCAAGGTATCTTTCCCTTAAAGAGGTCTCAAGGCACGTAGGAACCTATATGAAAAAGGGGACCCTGGTGGTGATCGAGTCAACAGTGGCGCCTGGCACAACCCAGTTTGTTCTGCAGCCCATACTTGAACGAAAATCCGGATTCAAAGCAGGCCGCGATTTCTACCTGGCATATTCCTATGAGCGGCTCATGCCTGGTCGTCTCCTTGATTACATCATAAACCTTCCCAGGATCGTGGGTGGCGTGAACAAGAAAAGCTGCGACAAAGCCGTTGAAATGTACAAGAAAATCGTCAAAGCCAGGATCCTGCCCACGGATATCCTGACAGCCGAAACCTCCAAGACTATCGAAAATGCCTATCGAGACGTGAACATAGCCTTTGCCAATGAGACGGCAATGGTGTGTGAAAGCCTGGGCATTGATGTGTACGAGGTCCGCGATCTGATCAACTCCCGGGCTGAGCGCCATATGCACGTACCAGGGATTGGCGTGGGTGGACACTGCCTTCCGAAAGATACCTGGCTTCTAAATTACGGGGTCAAGAAGTACGGCAAATTCCCTATCAATCCCGAGTTTGTTCAGTTAGCCAGAAAAATCAATGATTTTATGCCTATCCGTGCCACAGAGATGATTAGGGAGGCTCTTGCATCCAGGAAAATCGCTCTCAGGGATGCCAAGATTGCCCTGTTGGGTGTGGCCTATCTTGAAGACTCTGACGATGTCAGAAATACCCCTGCCTACGACCTCATCCGGGAGTTGGAGGCATACGGCGCTGAGGTTGTGGCTCATGATCCGTATGTGCGCACCTTTCCTGAGGCCGAACTGAGCCGCGATTTGGATCATGTGATAAAACGAGCTGACTGCATAGTGATTGCCACAAAGCATAAACCTTACTTCAAACTAAATCTAAAGAAGATAAAATCACTGATGCGTACGCCGATTATTGTTGACGGGCGCAACGTTTTGGATCGGGCCGGGGCTGAAAAGGCGGGCTTTCTATATAAAGGAATCGGCAAAGGGTAAGTCGGGTTTATGGATGCATTCAACGCTATCCTAAAACGGGTTGAGCAGAAAAAGGAAGATTATGCTGCCTATGATTTTGAAAAACTTGAAATGTCCGCGCTAAATACCTTTTTTGACCTGGCCCAAGAATATGATAACCTGGAAAACCTCTACATAGCGAGCGTGACTGTACCTCGCGTCTTTTTTGGGCTACAAAGCAATCTGTATCTGATCGACCCCAAGACCGAAGCCATCACATGGGTCGCAAACAGTCACCCCGGCCTGAGCAATTCAGAGAATGAGGTGCCGGATCATATTAAAATCACAGAGGCCCCGTATCAACACGGCCACGCCTATGTGGTGCCCATCCACGGCAAGAAAACACCTGCCAGTCGCATCCTCTTTTACAGTTCACGAGACATTATTGGGATCTTTGAGGTAACTCAGGCCCGTCACCTCACGGAGGCTCAGCTTTTTTTTGTACAAAAGTATGTCAACCGCATAGGCTACAATCTGTACAACAAATTCCTCGCCGAACAGAACATTCAGCATCTCAAGTTTATCAACAATTTAGTGGCAGACATAGAGCACAATGTGATTGTGCCCAACATTCACTACAAGTATTATTTCAGGAAGATCAGAAAATACTTGAACACAAACAAGGAGATCGAGAGTGATCTTGACAGCCTCCTTGACGAAGTCAAGTCTCAGAACCCAAACCTGTATGCCAGGATCACTGAAATACTGGAAAGCGTAATCGTGGTGAACAGGGCCATGTTCACTGACCAGGAGAACATCGAGAAACATTACAAACACACCAGCCTTTTCCTGGAAACTCTGTTTCGTCCGGACCACTTCTTGTTTGGCGAATACATCCTGAAAAAGGCCCCCTATTACTTGTGGGAAGACATTATAGTACCCCAACTGGAACGATACAGGGATCGGTTTGCCCAACAGGGTATCGTGATTGATCATATCATCAAGGATCATAAGGTGTCTGAAGACCTGCAAGTTAAGGTGGACAAAGGGCTGATGGCTCAGGTGGTTGCGAATTTCTTTTCAAATGTTGCGAAGTATGCAAAATCAGTTGTGGACCTTTCAGGAAAAAGGCTCAAGAGGGTTGATTGCAGGATGTCACTCATTGAAGACTTTTTTGGTCGAGGACACCACGGTGTGCGTTTCGATGTTTTTTCCTCAGGGCCACCGATTAACCAGAAAGATGCAAAGCATATTTTTGACGAAGGTTTTCGACTTGTCCAGAAGGAGTCAGTGGAGGGGACGGGTCACGGGCTTCATTTCGTGAAAAACGTGGTTGAGGTCCATGGAGGGATTGTCGGTCATGGAGCGGAAAAACTTGGAAATGAATTCTACTTTGTTATTCCGGTATAGGTATTGGAAAGCCGCCCTACACTTGCTGGCGGTGGCGGTTTTGAGTTCTGCCTTGCTGACAAATTACACTGACAATGTCTATGGCGAACCATCAAGAGGAGCTGATCCCTACGCCACCCTTCAAAAGCGCCTCATACGGGACGGATTTGACAGGTCCCTCATACGATCGATATATTCCAGGCCGGAAGTGAACTTTGACCAAAAGGGTCTTACGGCCTATTTCTCTCATCGTGAAGCCACCTTGAACTACGATCAATTCTTGACCCGGTCTTCCATTGACCAGGCGATTGACTATCTTGGCCAACATCAAAAGGCCTTCAAGCAGACACAAAGCGTATACGGTG
>DAOURD010000245.1:0-3854 GCA_030625295.1 Desulfobacterales bacterium
GGCTGTGCAGAAAGCACTCGCAGCTTACCCGAGGCTTCGATTTGCGGTTCAGGAAGACCAGCTTGGTACGGGACACGCGGTAGTGTGTGCCATACCAGAGATTTCATCTGGCACTCAGGATGTTGTTGTCCTGTGCGGAGATACCCCACTTATGAGGCCAACCACGGTGCGTAGCTTGATTGATCAGCACAGAGCCCGGGAGAGCGTTTTGACCCTCATAGCAACGACGTTTACAGAGCCTTTTGGATATGGGAGGATCATTTCAGACGCACACGGGAACGCAATCCGTATTATAGAAGAATCAGATGCCAGCGAATCAGAGAAGAGAATCCGGACTGTCAACACCGGAACCTATTGTATCAATATAGCTTTTTTGAAAAAAGCCTTGGCGGGTTTAAAGAACGATAACGCTCAGGGTGAGTTCTACTTGACCGATGTGGTGGAACGGGCGTACCGAGACGGCAAGCCCGCTGTCCTTTTGGAGATCAATGATACGATTCAGGTGATCGGTGTGAATACCAGGGAGGAGTTGGCCAAAGCCGAAAGGTTCGTACAGCAAGGTTATAAAGAGAAGGGACTAAAATCCTCTTGACTTTTCTATCAGGGCTTGTTTATAGTTAACTGAACGTCTCGGAATCTTGTAATTTGACGAAATCAGAAAGCTTTTGGCAGTAATTGATTTGTGCCAGCTTCTATTCCAATTGCGAAGAGGAGCTAAGTTCAAAATCATGCCGGGCAGTCTTAAGGGGGGCTTGTGGAGGAGGACAGTTTTCCTGGGCAATTTAAGAGGCTGGAAGATAAAACAGAAGAATTGATTCAGACATGTCGTGATCTCCAGGAAACGAAGTCTGAACTAGAAGCCAAGATATATGACCTTGAAGAGGCTCTCAGGACCAAGGTGGCCGCTGAACAAGAGCATGTAGAAGAAAGATCTATGGTTCGGTCGAAAATAGAGGGCCTGCTAAGCAGACTGGATCAGGCTCTCGGGTCCGAGTGACAATCTGCGGAAAATAGTTATACGGGACAGCGGCCCCATAGACCGGAAACCAAATTCGGACATCTGTGGACCGATTAATCAGCATAGAATTATTTGGGCAGGCTTATACGTTCAGAGCAAGCGGTCAAGTTTCGCAGCCCGAAGAGGTTGCAAACTATGTGGCCGGAGAGGTAGAAAAGGCCGTGGCGGCTGGTGAGACTCCCAGCAAGCTGGATACGGTCATCCTTGCTGCCTTGAATATGGCTAATGACTATTTTGAAATGAGGCGTAGCCGCCAAAATCTTGTAAGGGATATAGAAAAACGTTGCAAGATCTTAATTGAACATATTGATGCCAGTGCTTAGGGGAATACGGGCGAGACCCCTGCCGTGCTCGTGATCGGCAGAAGTTTTTTTGAGCCAACGCGTACCCAAACGGGAACCTTCTCTTGCTTCGGTGTGCATGTTCTGTACCCACAGAAAAGCCTAAAGGAGCAACAAGGTGCCCACCTGTGCAAACAGGTTCAAAAAAATCTGCGGACACGGCATTGTGGCGGGGGTACCCTTCATAATATATAGCTTTATGAAAGCAAGACCATGTGTGCTGAGATATAATTGTGACGCAAAAATATTGCGCCCCTCGCGATGAAGGTGTATCTTCCAATTGGTGTGTGGCAACCGAAACAATTGCCAGGACTCCCTGTGGTTTTACATAATTAGAGGATGAGCTAAGAAGGCGTCTAGAACGAGCGACAAGCTTTCAAGCCGCGATAAAGCCTCAGCCTACGCTCAAAACCCGCATAGGGTCTTTCCATTGTGTCTCGCTTCCGTCGGTATCTCGCCCGATAATGTTTTGCAACTTTGCCTGTAAGACCAATGCGTTTAGGGCATTAAGGGGGATACCAGTATGGACTTCACCTCGGTCATATTTCTCAGTATCATCGTTTTCGCTACGGGTTTCGTTCTTGCCTTCTGGATTCGCACTAGACTGACGGCAGGTAAAATTAGGGCTGCGGACGAGGAAGCCCGCAAGATCATAGAGGATGCTCAAAAGGAATTCGAAACCATCCAGAAGGAGGCCAAGCTTCATGCAAGAGATCAGCTCCACCAAATGAAGGTGGACTTTGAGAATGAGACCAAGGAGATACGGTCCGAGTTCAAAAGCTTACAAAAACGCCTTGCGCAAAAGGAAGAGAGTATTGATCGGAAGACAGAGCAACTGGAGCGCCGTGATACGAGCATATCCAAAAAAGAACAGCGGTTTATAGAAAGGGAAAAAGGGCTTCATGACCAAGAAGAAAGGTATCGAGCCTTGATTGAGGAACAAAAAATGCGACTTGAGAGGATCTCGGGCTTGACAGGGGATGAGGCCAAAGAGTTCTTGATCAAGGCCATGGAGAATGAGGCCCGTTATGAAGCGGCAAAGCTTATCAAGCGGATTGAAAACGAGAGCCGGGAACAGGCGGACCGTAAGGCGAGAAAGATTATTGCAACCGCTATTCAGCGCTATTCAGGCGATTATGTTGCGGAGAAGACGGTATCAGTCGTTAATCTGCCCAGTGATGAGATGAAGGGCCGTATTATTGGTCGGGAAGGGCGTAACATAAGGGCCCTTGAAGCTGCTACAGGAATTGACCTTATCATAGATGATACACCAGAGGCGGTCATTCTGTCAGGATTCAATCCCGTGAGGCGAGAGGTAGCGCGCCTTTCGCTGGAGCGGCTAATCAATGATGGGCGCATCCATCCTGCGAGAATCGAAGAAACAGTCAAGAAGGTCTCCCAAGAGATGGATGTCGAGATACGAGAAGCTGGTGAACAGGCGGCCTTTGACTTGGGAGTGCATGGGATTCATGCTGAATTGATTCAGCACATAGGGAAACTGAAATTCAGGACCAGCTATGGGCAAAACGTATTACGTCACTCTGTGGATGTGGGATTTTTGTGCGGTATCATGGCTGCCGAACTGGGCCTGAACGTAAAGCAGGCGAAGAGGGTAGGTATCCTGCATGATATCGGAAAGGCTATCGACCACGAGGTGGAAGGGCCTCATGCCCTGATTGGGGCGAAGCTGGCCAAGAAATATGGAGAATCGCCGAGTGTGGTCCATGCGATATCTGCGCATCATGAAGATGTTCCGCCCACATCGGTTCTGGCAGTCCTGTTGCAGGCAGCAGATACCCTTTCAGGAGCTCGGCCAGGTGCACGAAGAGAAATACTGGAGACGTACGTTAAGCGCCTTGAGGAGTTGGAAGGGGTTGCGAAGTCTTTCACAGGTATTAGCAAATGCTATGCAATTCAAGCAGGGCGAGAGTTGCGAATTATTGTGGAAAGTGAAACTGTTTCAGATGCTGAGGCTATTCTGCTGAGCAGGGACATTGCCAAGAAGATCGAGGAGTCCATGTCATATCCCGGCCAGATTAAGGTCACGGTGATTCGAGAAACCCGTGCGGTCGAATATGCGAAGTGAATCTGTGGTACTCTACTGTTCCAATAGGACGCATTCAGGATTTAGGGGAGCCAATAAAATCCCCCCTAACCCCCCTTTAAAAAAAGGGGGGAATCAAAGGAAAGACCTCAAAGTCCCCCTTTCTTAAAGGGGGATTTAGGGGGATTTCCCCAAGTGGTGGATACGCCCCTTCCAATACTCCAATTGGGGCGAAGCCCTTAATTTCTTTTCTTATCACCATTGTAACCGCTGAGAGGGTGGACCTTTGGAGAACGTTTTCGACCTTTTAAGGCAGCGTGGTTTTGTTGAACAGACTACTGGCGACGAGGCCATCCATCACCTGCTTAAGGAGCCCACAACCTGCTACATCGGTTTTGATCCCACGGCTTCCAGCTTTCATGTTGGAAACCTGGTTCCAATTATGGCGTTG
>DAOURD010000005.1:0-11426 GCA_030625295.1 Desulfobacterales bacterium
GGGGACGTCTGGATGGAAAACCGTGGACGACTTGCTGGTTAACTGATGTACACAGGCTATACGGATAACCCCGATATCCCTGAAAAGCGAGCTTGGCATTTCTCGCAAGGGCCAGTTTCTCGGAAATCTTATCTAGTGTCAATGTATCGATGCCAGGTTCGACTTTCTGCCGCAGAATTTCAAGGATCTCTGCCACCATAACATTGCTCTGGCGGATTTTTTCAATCTCGCTTGGAGATTTCAAGATGACCATGTCAATGTCGTCCCCTAATAGCCCCTCCTTTTTTTATGAAACCCTCGTAGTGTCGAGCCAGCATGTGGCTTTCCATCTGACTGATGGTGTCTATGGCCACGCCCACCACGATCAAAAGGGCAGTGCCTCCGAAGTAGAAAGGGACATTAAACCTGGCAATCAACACGGTAGGCAATACGCAAACCGCTGACACGTATAAGGCCCCGCCAAAGGTTATGCGTGTAAGCACCCTGTCGATATAGTCAGCTGTGCGCTTGCCGGGCCTGATGCCGGGGATATAGCCCCCGTATTTTTTCATGTTGTCAGCCACATCAACCGGATTGAAAGTAACGGCAGTATAAAAATAACAGAAAAAGATGATAAAGCCCACAAACACAAGGTTGTATACGATGCCGCCGGGTGTCATGGCCTGGGCAACGCTTTGCATCCACGGAACATTTATGAAATTAGCCACCGTGGCCGGAAACATAATGATAGAAGACGCAAAAATGGGCGGAATCACGCCCGACGTATTAATCTTAAGGGGCAGATGGGTGCTCTGGCCGCCGTACATCCTGCGGCCAACTATCCGTTTGGCATATTGTACTGGAATCCGCCGCTGGCCCCTCTCCATAAATATGATAATCCCTACGACTACGACCATTAGCGCGACCAACACCAACATCAGAAAAACCCCCATCTCGCCGGTTTTCATCAAACGGAAGGTGTTGCCAACCGCACTCGGCATGCGCGCCACAATACCTGCAAATATAATAAGGGATATCCCATTGCCGATTCCCCGCTCAGTTATCTGCTCCCCGAGCCACATGATAAAGGCCGTACCAGCGGTCAGGGTAAGCACTGTCATAAACCGAAAGCTCCAGCCAGGATGGGCAACTACCGCTGCTCCGTCAGGCGCGCTCATGCTCTCAAGCCCGATGCTGATTCCGAACCCCTGGATTATACTCAGAATAACTGTGCCGTAACGAGTATACTGCGTAATCTTTTTCCGCCCGGACTCTCCTTCCTTGGATAGCCTATCCAGGTGGGGAATGACCACGGTCAGAAGCTGCAATATGATCGAGGCGCTTATGTACGGCATGATCCCCAGAGCAAATACCGAAAGCCGCTCAAGGGCGCCACCCGAAAACATATCAAAGAGCCCTAAGAGAGTCCCCCGGGCACGGGCAAAAAACGTGCTAAGGGCATCTGCGTCGATCCCGGGCGTCGGCACTGCACATCCGATACGATACACCATCAACATCCCGAAGGTGAATAGAATGCGCTTTTTTAACTCAGGGATCTTGAAGATATTTTGAAAGCCACCGACCATTTGTGTTTGTTGTGTTTGTTGTGTTTGTTGTGTTTGTCGGGTTAACTCAATGAACCCTATAAACTCAATGAACTCAATAAACTAACCAAGCTCTACCCGTCCTCCAACAGCCTCAATCTTAGTCCGTGCTGACCCGCTGCACCGGTCTACCTTCAGTACCAGCGGATACTCAATTGTACCCTGGCCCAAAAGCTTGACGCCGTCTGAGTTTCGTCTGACCAGGCCTGCAGCCGTAAGCGCGGCTTTGTCCACCACCGAACCTTTTTGAAACCGTCCCAGGTCACGTATGTTGACAATCGTAAATTCCTTTCTGAAGATGTTGGTGAATCCCCGTTTGGGCAGGCGGCGCTGTAAGGGCATTTGTCCTCCTTCATATCCGGGCCTGATATTGCCGCCGGAGCGGGCCTTTTGGCCCTTGGTTCCCCTGCCTGCGGTCTTGCCGTGCCCCGAACCCGGTCCGCGGCCAAGCCGTTTAACAGCCTTGCGCGCCCCTTTCGGGGGTGACAGCTCATTCAGTTTCATCGGCCTTCTCCTCGACTTCCAACATATGGAATACCTTTCGAATCATTCCCCGGACCGTAGGCGTGTCTTTTAAAACAACCGTCTTGTTCAACTTTCTCAAACCCAAGCTATGGACTACCCTTCGATGTTTCTCAGGTCTACCTATCATACTCTTTTTCAGCGTTATGCTAAGCGTTTTAGGCATGAAACTGTTTCCCCTTGCCGCGTTATCAATTTTCATCAATGTTGAAGTATAAGTTGTTAAATTCGAATATCGAATATCGAAATCCGAAACAAATCCAAAATTCAAATATCAAATGTTCAAAACGTTATACATTCAGGAAGTTAGTATTCCACCACATCAATTCTTCAATTTCTCAATTCTTCAATTTCTTTGTTTGGGATTTTGTGCTTTGGTCATTTGTATTTGTTTCGTGGTTAGCGCAAGCTTCACTTCGTGTCGGATTTCGAATTTCGGACTTTCCCATCTCTCGGTCCAAGCAAAACGTCGTAGCTGAGGTCAGTAAGAATCTGGGAATACTCCTCATGAAGTTACGCTATATTTCAGCCGGATCCTTGCCGCGCCTAGCCGCAATCGTCTCGCGGCTGCGCAGTTGACTCAAACCCTTGAGAGTGGCCTTCACAATATTATGGGGATTGTGAGATCCCATGCATTTGGTCAGGACGTTCTTCACGCCTGCGGCCTCCAGCATCGCCCGAATCGCACCACCAGCAATAATTCCGGTTCCTTCACCAGCAGGTTTTAGTAAAACCAAGCCAGCGCCGTATTTGCCCATAACTTCATGTGGAATGGTCTGGTTGACTAAAGGGATTTCGATCATGTTCTTCTTGGCACGTTCAATCCCCTTCCTAATGGCCACAGGAACCTCTTTAGCCTTCCCGAGGCCGCTTCCCAGCTTACCATTACCGTCGCCAACAACAATCACAGCGCTGAAACTAAAGCGGCGCCCCCCTTTGACCACTTTGGCCGTACGGCTTATGTGAACCACCTTTTCTATTAGCTGAACTTCCTCTATCTCTTCTCCAAGCAACAGTCTTCCTCCTTGCTAAAAAATGAGACCCCCCTCGCGAGCCCCTGTGGCAATCGCCTGTACACGGCCGTGATACGAGAAGCCATTGCGGTCAAACACGATCTTCGAAATCCCTTTTTCAATAGTCCTTCGCGCAACAAGCTTTCCCACGAAATTTGCCGCCTCCACCTTACTCTCAAACTTTGAATGTTCCCGCGCCTCCTTATCAAGAGTAGAGGCTGATGCCACAGTATGACCGGTTGTATCCACCACAACCTGGGCATAGATATGCCGTGCGCTCCTGAACACGCTTAATCGGGGGCGTTCCTGGACCCCGTATATCTTTTTTCGCACGCGTCTTTTTCTTTTCAAACATGCCTTTTTTTTTAAGGATAAAGCACCCAAACCTACCTCCGCTACGCTCCGCAATTGGAATATTGGAACAGTGGAATAGTGGAATGATGGGTTAACCTGCCCGCCATTGCCACGTATGCTATCATATATGGTGCACGCTGTGCCTGGCGACCTGCCCGCCATTGCCTATGCTTGCACAGAAGCTATACCAGGTGCCTGGCGATGGCAGGCGGGTGGCAGGCGGGGAGGAATGAAAACAATTAAGAAATGATTCCTTTCGGCTTTTCATCCCCAATATTCCATTATTCCAATATTCCATCATTCCGTTATGATTACTTCGCCGCCGATTTTCCGACCTTACGTCTAATTTGCTCTTCAACGTACTTGATCCCCTTACCCTTGTAAGGTTCCGGCCTTTTAAATCCTCTAATGGTAGCCGCTGTGGACCCCAGGAGCTCTTTGTCAATCCCCGACAAAACGATACTGTTCTTCTTGTCAACAGAGGCCGATATGCCCTCAGGAAGTTTGTAGACCACGGGGTGGGAGTATCCCAGGGTTAGGGTCAAGACATTTGACTTTAGATCGACGCGATAACCAACACCAATGACCTCAAGCCCACGTTCGAATCCCTGTGTAACACCCACTATCATATTAGCTACCAATGTTCGTGTAAGCCCTTGAAGTGCTTTAGCCTGCTTCATCTTGATAGATGGAATAACGTGAATAAAACCATCCTTCACACCCAGGTCCACATCATGGTGTATGACGCGAGACAACTCTCCTTTTGGCCCCTTCACCTTTAGCCAGCGGTTATCATAAGTTACATTCACATTATCTGGTATTGCAATCGGTTGCTTTCCTACTCGAGACATGGTTCATACCCCTGACGATTGACTAACGGCTTACCAAATACTACAGAGAAGCTCGCCGCCGACATTTAGCTTTTTTGCTTCGCGATCAGCGAGCATTCCTTTTGATGTCGAGAGGACCGCAATCCCCATTCCGTTCAGGATGAGAGGAATGCTATCCTTTTTTACGTAAATCCGCCTGCCCGGCTTGCTCAGGCGCTTGAGGCCGACAATGACTCCCTCGTTAAACTCATCGTACTTCAGATAGATTCTTAGAATCCCATCTTTTCGGTCCTTGATGAGCTTATAATTTTTGATGTAACCTTCGCCTTTTAGGATTTTAGCCACACTGATTTTCATCTTGGATGCGGGAACGTCCACCTTGCTATGTTTGGCCATATTGGCATTCCTGATACGTGTCAGCATATCAGCCACTGGATCTGTAACTGGCATTACCTGTCTCCTTGAATTGGTCATTAGTCATTTGTCACTAACGGAGTGCCTAAAGTGAGCTAAAGTGAGCTAAAGTGAGCTAAAGTGAGCTAAAGCCCGCCCTGGTAATTGGCTGGGCCAGGGTTAAGGAACTAAAACAAATCCAAATAAGTTTCTTCCAGTCCTCAACTTTAGCTCACTTTAGACACTTTAGACACTTTAGCTCACTTCTCCTTTATTACCAACTCGATTTAACAACCCCTGGCAGCTCTCCCCTCAGGGCCAGAGTTCTAAAACATATTCGGCAGATGCCAAATTTTCTCAAAAACGCCCTCGGTCGGCCACAAATAGGACACCTCGAATATGCCCTCGCTTTAAACCGCGGCTTACGTTTTGCCTTCACTATTAAAGATTTCTTTGCCAAGCGCGCCCCCTTTCTCAGTTCCTGAAAGGCATCCCCATCAACTGGAGCAGTGCCTTGCCTCCCTCATCAGTTTTGGCGCTGGTCACAATGGTGACATTCAGTCCTTTGATCTTGTCAATCTTGTCGTAATCGATTTCTGGGAATATGATATGCTCCTTGATCCCCAGGGAATAGTTACCCCTGCCATCAAAGCCCTTTGGGGAAATCCCTCGAAAGTCCCGCACCCTAGGCAGAGCTATGTTAACCAACCTGGTAAAGAAGTCATACATCCGTACACCTCGAAGTGTCACCCTACACCCTATGGGCATACCTGCACGGAGTTTGAAAGCGGCAATCGACTTCCTGGCACGGGTAACAACAGGTTTTTGGCCGGTGATCAAGGATAGTTCCTGGACCGCTGAATCGAGGACCTTGATGTTCTGAATTGCCTCACCCAGCCCCATGTTCAAAACAATTTTGGTCAGTTTCGGGACCTGCATGACATTCTTATACCCAAATCGATCCATGAGTCTTGGAACTATCTCATTGGTGTGCTGCGTTTTTAAATTCGACATGACTACCCTTCATTGATGGAGTGCCTAAAGTGAACTATGTATCGATAATTTCTCCGCACCCCTTGCACACCCTTACCATTCTGCCGTCCTTAAGACGCTGCATCTTGATGCGCACAGGATTTATGCATTTGTTACACATCAACATCACGTTGGACCAATGGATCGGAGCCTCTTTTTCAATAATACCCCCCTGTCGCGTTTGACCCCCGGGCTTGGTGTGACGTTTGACGAAATTCACGTTTTCAATGATAACACGGTCCTTACCCCGAAGGACTTTCAGGACCTTGCCCATCTTGCCCTTTTCCTTGCCCGCAATAACTCTGATTTTGTCGTCCTTCTTGATGCGGCACTTCACAGTTGACACACTCCCTTGTCCCTGACTCCGAGTAAGATCATAATACCTCCGGAGCCAACGACATTATTTTCACAAACTTCTTTGCCCGGAGTTCCCTGGCCACAGGACCAAAAATACGGGTGCCAATCGGCTCTCCCTGCTGATTGATCAGTACCGCGGAATTGTCGTCAAATCTTATGTAGGAACCATCAGGCCTGCGTAATTCCTTCTTTGTCCGGACCACGACTGCCCGCATGACATCTCCCTTCTTCACTTTGGCGTTTGGTATGGCCTCCTTTACCGAAACGATAATAGTATCTCCGATCCTTGCATACCGCCGACGGGACCCGCCGAGCACCCGGATACAATACAACTTTTTAGCACCTGAGTTGTCCGCCACTTGTAGCTTGGTTTCCGCCTGTATCATCGCTCTGATACCCCTCTCAAAGAGCCTTCTCCACAATCTCACGTACGCGCCAGCGCTTCGTCTTACTCAGAGGCCTGGTTTCTACAATCATCACCTTGTCGCCTATCCCGCATATGTTTTGGGCATCGTGGGCAACGCACTTGCCACGTCGCCTCACGTACTTCTTGTAGATAGGATGTTGTACTATCCTCTCTATGGACACCACAACCGTCTTATCCATCTTATTACTAACAACCGTGCCAATCTGCCTTTTTCTCAATCCCCTATCTTTCATATCTCATCCTATGGATTGTCTATTGACGATTGATGATTGACGATTGAAAAACAATCGACAATCATAAATCATCAATCTGCCGTTCCCTCAGGACGGTCTTAACCCGGGCAATATCCCGCTTTGTTTGCTGCAACCTCATTGGATTTTCCAGCTGGTCTGTGGCATGCTGAAATCTTAGATTGAAGAGTTCCTGGGTCAAATCTGCCAGTTTGTTCCCCAATTCTTCTGAACTTAGCTCCCTCAATTCGCTTGCTTTCATCAGCGCTCACCCCGTATCACCAAGCGTGTCCTGAACGGGAGTTTGTGTGAAGCCAATCGGAAGGCTTCTGTTGCCAAATCGGCAGGGACTCCTTCCATCTCATAGAGCATCTTGCCAGGCTTGACCACAGCAACCCAGCCCTCCGGGGAACCTTTCCCTTTGCCCATCCTCGTTTCAGCAGGTTTCTTTGTAATCGGCTTATCAGGAAAAACTCGGATCCAAATCTTTGCACCCCGTTTCACGTGACGCGTCATGGCAACACGAGCCGCTTCAATCTGTTGAGCCGTCATGCGCCCGCACTCAATCGCCTGAAGTCCGTACGCACCAAAGCTCAAAGTCGATCCCCGATAGGCCTTTCCTTTCATCCTGCCCTTCTGTTGTTTCCGATATTTGACCTTCTTAGGACTAAGCATGATAGGGCTCTCCTAGATTGCTTCCCCTTTGTCTTTCTCAAGGATCTCACCGTTAAATATCCACACCTTTATTCCGATGATCCCGTAGGTGCAACGGGCCTGAGCGAACCCGTAATCAATATCCGCTCTTAATGTGTGAAGTGGAATTCTCCCTTCCTTGTACCATTCGGTCCTGGCCATTTCTGCCCCTCCCAAACGACCCGAACAGGATATCTTGATTCCCTTGGCCCCGAACCTCATCGCTGATGCCACACTCCTCTTCATGGCCCGGCGAAAGGCAATCCGCCTTTCAAGTTGCGTGCCCACGTTTTCGGCTATCAATTGAGCGTCTACCTCAGGCCTTCTCACCTCCTGGATATCAATCACCATCTCCTGCGAGACCAGCTTCTCCAACTCCTTTTTGAGCTGCTCAATCTCAGCTCCCCTTTTCCCAATCACGATACCTGGACGGGCAGCATATATGCGTAATCTAATGCGGTTGGCCCATCTTTCAATTTCGATATTCGATATACCAGCATGATAGAGCTTTTTCTTCAGAAACTCGCGGATCTTATGGTCATCTATGATAAAGTTAGCATAATCCTTGCGGGCAAACCATCGAGAATTCCACGACCTGGTAATCCCCAACCTGAACCCAATCGGATTTACCTTCTGTCCCAAACTGACCTCCTTTGAACTTAGTTCGCTCCGCTCACAGCCTGGAATAATGGAACAATGGAATAGTGGAATAATGGGTTTAAGAGGATTTTGGTCTTTTTATCTTTTCCATCATTCCAATATTCCATCATTCCTTTCTCGAGATTACAGGCAAGCTAATAAAGTGCTATAAGTTCAGTAAGTTGTACAATTTCCGACATCTTATATTACTCTTCTGCCAAAACGACCGTAATATGACTGGTACGCTTGAGAATCCTGGTTGCTCGTCCCATGGCCCTTGGCCGAAAACGCTTCAAGCTCGGCCCCTGATTGACAACAATATTTGCAATGGACAGGTTGTCCACCTCAATGTCAGGCTTCTGCTCAGCATTAGCCACCGCCGAACGTATGATCTTCCCCAAGACCCTGGCCGAACGGTGCGGCATAAAACCCAATGCGCTCAGACCATCCTCTACCGGTTTGCCCTTCACTGCTCTTGCCACTTTTCGAACCTTTGTGGAAGAAATCCGCACATATCTTGCTACTGTCTTGACTTCCATTACTATTTCTTCTTCCCTTTCAAACGGGTCTTCTTATCACCTGCATGTGCATAAAAGGTCCTTGTAGGTGCAAACTCCCCCAATTTGTGGCCTACCATGTCTTCTGATACAAACACCGGAACGAACTTTTTCCCATTGTGCACGGCCAGTGTCAAACCAACCAGATCAGGGACGATGGTGGAACGCCTCGACCAGGTCTTAATGACCTTCCGGCTCATGCTCTCCTGAGCCGCAAGCACCTTTTTTAGTAATTTTTGGTCAATGTAAGCACCTTTTTTTAACGAACGCGACATATCCTCACCCTGTACACTATTTTCTGCGCTTCACAATGTACCGATCGCTAACTTTATTCTTCTTTCGTGTTCTATACCCTTTGGTGGGTACACCCCATGGAGAACAGGGGTGCCGTCCTCCAGATGCCTTGCCCTCGCCACCACCCATTGGATGGTCTACAGGATTCATGGCAACACCTCGTACCTTTGGCCGACGGCCCAGCCAGCGTTTTCGGCCTGCTTTGCCTAGAAAAATCTTTTCATGTTCCAGACTTCCCACCTGACCAACCGTTGCCCTGCAATCGATCAGAAACATACGAACCTCACCCGAAGGAAGCTTCACCTGAGCATACCGTCCCTCTCTGGCCATGAGTTGTGCATAGGTTCCCGCACTGCGCGCTATCTGTGCCCCCTTGCCCGGCTGCATCTCAATATTGTGGATCTGGGTACCCAGCGGTATATTGCGAAGCGGCAAAACATTGCCGGGCTTAATATCGGCTGTGGGCCCAGCGATCACTGCGTCGCTTACCAACAGCTTATGAGGAGCCACAATATAGCGCTTTTCCCCGTCTGCATAGTGGAGCAGGGCGATGCGGGCCGATCGATTGGGATCATATTCTATAGATGCCACCTTTGCCGGGACATCGGTCTTGTCACGCTTGAAATCAATGATGCGGTAACGCCGTTTGTGTCCACCACCACGGTGGCGACATGTCATACGACCACCGGTATTGCGACCCCCACTCTTCTTGAGAGGTCGCACCAAGCTCCTCTCAGGGCGAGACCTTGTGACATCATCAAACGTATCATATGTCTGAAATCGCCGTCCAGGAGAGGTAGGTTTCACTTTTCTAAGTGCCATATTCGTTACCTGTTAGTTATTAGTCAATGAAAGTGAGCTAAAGTGCCTAAAGTTGAAAGGTCCCAATCCCTGAATTCCCCAATTCCGCATTCGGCAATCCGCATTCCAAAATCCAAAATGGAAATCATACTCCTTCAAAAAACTCAATATTCTCACCCGCGGCCATGGTCACGATAGCCTTCTTCCAGTCGCGGCGTTTGCCCAGGGTCCGACCCATACGTTTGACCTTGCCTTTCATCTGTATAGTCCGAACCTTTATCACCCGAACGTTGAAAATCTTTTCCACCGCATGCCTGATCTCCACCCTGTTGGCCTTGCGGTCCACCTCAAAAGTAAGTTGATTATCCTTCTCCTTTTGAATGGTGCTCTTTTCAGTAATAATGGGTTTTCTGATAATCTCGTATGGGTTCATGAGAGCAATCTCCCCTCAAGATGCTTCACAGAAGGCTCAAGCAAGATCAGGTGTTTAAATTTGAGGATGTCATAAACATTCAAACCTTCCCAGCGCACCACCTTCACACGGGGCACATTCCTTGAGGAAAGCTCAAGGTTCTCAAGTTCCCGGTCTGTTACGATCAATGCCTCTTTCGTCTTTAACGCTACCAAAACCTCCACAAATCGTTTTGTCTTGACGGTTTCCAGATCAAGTTTGTCCACAACAACTAAGGCATGCTCTTGCAGCTTGTTTGTCAGGGCCATTTTTAGGGCCTGCCTGCGAACCTTTTTGGGTACCTTGTAGGCATAACTGCGCGGCCTTGGACCAAATACAACACCTCCACCGCGCCACAGAGGAGATTTCCTGGACCCTGCTCGGGCGCGACCCGTGCCCTTCTGGCGGTAAGGCTTTTTCCCTGAACCACGCACTTCAGAACGCCCTTTGGTGGCAGCCGTTCCGGCACGCCTGTTGGCTAGCTGCATGGTGACCACCTCATGCAAGACGTGCTGCTTGACCGGGACATTAAAGATTTCATCCATCAGGTCTATCTCAGAAACCTTTACACCATCCATGTTATATACATCTTGAAAGGCCATCAAATCTAGCTCCGCTTCGCTCCGCAATTGCTCAAGAAGTCGAGTCGTCAAGTCGTTTAACCACTTGACCATTTTCCAACTCGACCCTGGCCCAGACCTGGTTTGCAAGGATTACAGCTTGATTCAGGCATGTCGCGCCAGGGCGGGCCACTTGACTACTCAACTAAATCCGTTTTACCTCTCAAACTTCGGTTTTTGCACCTCAACCAGTCCAGACCTGCACCCTGGCACGGCCCCTTTAACGATCATAAGGTGCTGTTCTGGGCGTATATCAACAATTTCTAAGTTTCGCACTGTTACCCGTCGGTTCCCGTAATGACCCGGCATCTTACGCCCCTTGATGATCTTGGAAGGGGTTGCAGAGCACCCCACAGAGCCCGGTGCACGATGAAACATAGACCCATGGGACCCCCCGCCTCCGTGGAACCCCCAGCGTTTTATAACACCGGAAAAGCCTCTCCCCTTAGAGATGCCGCTTATATCGACACGCTCGCCTACCTGGAACATATCAACAGTCAAGGTCTGACCCAAGGTGTACCCTGAAGGGTCATCCACTGAGATCTCTCTCAGAAAAGCACACGCCTGCCCCCCGCTCTTCCTAAAATGCCCTTGCAGGGGCTTGTTGACCCGGTTTTCCCGCTTTTCCAG
>DAOURD010000087.1:0-5883 GCA_030625295.1 Desulfobacterales bacterium
TTCCATGTACGTCTTGCCGTCCTTACGTTTTGCTGCTACAAGCGAAAACTCGTTTCTGTATTCATTTAGTAAAATGCCGTCGTCATATGGACTTGACGGGTATTTATAGAAAGTCTCATTATCCATATTTCTTTTCTCCTATTTTCAGCGGCGAAGCCGCGTTGCATAAAATCGCGGAGCGATTTTATAACTTGTTCAATCCTTTTCACTTTCCTTCTTATAGGCAAGGGCTGCTTCAATGAATGAGACAAACAGCGGATGTGGGTTCATGGGCCGGGATTTAAACTCCGGGTGGAACTGACATCCGAGAAACCAGGGATGATCGGCAATCTCCACAATTTCAACGAGCTGACCATCCGGAGAGGTGCCGCTCATGACAAGGCCTGCCTGCTCCAGCTTTTCTTTGAAGTCATTATTGAACTCATACCGGTGACGATGTCTTTCTGAGATCTCCTTTTTTCCATAAGCCCTATAGGCTAATGAATCCTCCTTGAGCACACAGGGATAGGCCCCCAACCGCATTGTCCCCCCCTTGTCTGATGTGATGTCCCGCTTTTGAACCTGTTGCGATTTGTAATCAAACCATTCCCTCATCAGATAGATGACCGGAAAGGGGGTGGCCTCATCAAACTCTATGCTGTGCGCCCCTTCCATCCCAGCCACATTGCGGGCATATTCGACGACCCCTACCTGCATGCCCAGGCATATGCCGAAAAAGGGTGTTTTTTCTTTGCGCGCAAATGCAATAGCGTTCATCTTGCCCTCAATCCCACGAGCACCAAAGCCGCCAGGGACCAGAATACCATCAGCCGTCCCCAGGCGTTGCTGACAACTGGACTCATCAATGGTCTCTGAGTCAACAAAATCGAGGTTCACTTTACAATCATTGGCAATTCCCCCATGGCACAGGGCCTCGTTCAGGCTCTTGTAAGATTCCCGCAGGTGAATGTATTTGCCCACAATGGCAATGGTGACTGAGTCTCCAGGGTTCTTGATCTTTTCCACAAGACGCTCCCAGTTTCCCAGCCTGGGGGCCCTGGTCCAGATATTAAGGAGCCCTACGATCTTGTCATCCAGGTGCTCCTGGTGGAAAACCAGGGGGACCTCATAGATCGTTTCTACGTCCTTGGCTGTGATGACCTGATCCACATCCACATTGCAGAACAGGGCTATCTTTGCCTTGATCTCTTTGGACAGAAATTGGTCAGTGCGGCAAAGGAGGATATCGGGTTGTATGCCAATACTGCGAAGCTCTTTGACGCTGTGCTGTGTAGGCTTTGTCTTGACCTCACCAGCCGCGGCTATGTACGGGACGAAGGTCAGGTGAACATAGAGCACATTCTCTTTTCCAACGTCTGACTTGAATTGTCTTATTGCTTCCTGAAAGGGTAGGCTTTCTATGTCACCTATGGTTCCCCCTATTTCAACGATCACAACATCTACACCTTTGGCTACCGAAAGAATCCTCTCCTTGATCTCATCAGTGATGTGGGGTATCACCTGAACCGTCCCACCCAGATAATCTCCTCTGCGCTCTTTGGTTATGACCGAATCGTAGATCTTGCCCGTAGTGAAGTTGTTGTTGCAGCCCAGTTTGGCGTGTGTGAACCGTTCGTAATGGCCCAGATCAAGGTCGGTCTCTGCGCCGTCATCGGTAACAAAGACCTCCCCGTGCTGAAACGGGTTCATGGTGCCAGGATCCACGTTAATGTAAGGATCGAGCTTTTGGAGGGTTATCGTGAGTCCCCGACTCTCGAGCAATGCCCCAATGGCCGCAGAGGCCAGCCCCTTGCCCAGAGACGAGACCACGCCACCCGTGATAAAGATAAATTTCATTGGAAAAGGCATATTGAAAGGAATCCTCCTATTCGATTCGTTTACCTACGATGTACTAGCATTGTTCACTCCGGAGACAATAGCCTCGGCAATCTTTTCCGCGGACATACCAAAGATCTCTTCAATATCAAGGGTCTCTAGATATTCATCCTTCCAGGGGATGCTCGTCTCCTCAACAAGATTTCGAATATGATGATATTTCCCACCCAGGGCATCCACTTTCTCTTGAAGCCCCACCTCTTTATTAAAAGCCACATTAAACAGCACCAGGTGGTTGATCTTTGTGCCGGCCGACAGGACCGGTACGACAAGAATACTCCTCTTGTCCCCTTTTCCCTTGCCGATAAAGATATTTCCGTTCTTTACGATAATCCGCTTGGTTCCCCGGAGCCTGTTGTCCGTCTCAACCCGGGAGACAAGACCTGCAGCACTTCCTTCTTTCTTGACGAGATGGATGGTCGAATCTTCAACAGGTTCTCCCAGGAAGTTTAGACCTGCTATCGTGTAAAGGGTGGTCCCTTTTATCTCGGCGACAACTTCCTGCAAACGCTTGAGGACGAGAACGTTGCTGTTTGTGAGCTGGTTGTTACTAAACCCGTGTTTCTGTAATGCTTCAAAAAGAAGGCCCTCCACCCTTTCCATGATCCTGCTTGTGCCAACCGTCACTGTCTTGGCCTGGTGTTTGATGGCGTCAATAGGTCGGGCCATTTTATTGATCACGTTTCCTATGCACTCGGAAAAGGCTCTCAGCATGTTGGGTGCCGTTCCCTTTATCCCGAAATCAAACTCAAAGTCTGACATGGGAAGCCTTCCTGACAGGTACTTTAGGAAAAGAATGAGGTCTGAGGCCATGTTGAGCGCCATGGCCGTCGCATACCGGTCTTGTCGTATCCGCTCCTTGAAGGCCGCATAAAACCGTGCAACTTTTTCTCGAAATCCCTCATCAAGCACAATCTCGTACACGTCCATCCCCTGGTCCATGGACGCGGCAAGATGTTCATCGATTTGTTCCCGGAAATCAAACAGAAAACGAGATTCTTCATTGATGGCCAGGGCTGCATAGTAACCCCAGATGTGGCCTGCCAGGGTATTTATTATAGGCGCAAAGTGCTCCTTTACCTCAGGCACGTGGATCACTGCATCTGCGTATGGATCAAACCGGTTCTCACCTTCTGTGGCAATCACAATGGGCACAGCCTCATGGGCCTTGAATATGGCAGTATCCTTAACAATGTCGCTTACCACATCTTCCCGGTTGCTGGCTGCACACACCAGGATGAGAGGCTCTGCAGAAAGATCGATGTGTTTCTTGTCTTCAACCACATCCGAAGAGACAGTTTTGTAGCAGAGCTCGCTGAGCTTTATCCTGATCTCATCAGCAGATATCTTGTTCGGACCGCTTCCCACAATGGCCCAGTACCTCTTTGTTACGGCAAGCTTTTTGGCTGAACGGCCGATCTCTTTGTGTTTTGCCAGCACCTTTTTCATGGAGGCGGAGAGCTTCAGAAGATGTTCGATCTCGGCCAGGACAAAATCGTCTGTTATGCTCTCCACCAACTGGGCGAGCCTAAGGCCCAGGATGCTTCCTGCTGCAATCTGGGAATAGTAGGCCTTGGTCGAGGCAACAGACATTTCAATATCTCTGCCGGTACTCGTATAAAGCACGCCGTGCACTTTGAAGGTGATGTCTGAGTCCCGCCTGTTCACAATGGCCAGGGTGTGGGCACCTCGCTCCCTTGCCATATCAACGGCACGATTTGTGTCGGTAGTGGTTCCGGACTGGGTGATGGCCACAACCAGAGTATCCTCTAAGGTGTCATCGACCATGAACCCGCTGAATTCAGATGCCTTAAAGGCATCCACGCGGATGTCCGTGCGATTTAAATAATTGCTCAGCAGTGCCGAACAGCCCGAGGCTGCCACTCCTGCCGTGCCCTGGCCCATAAAAAAGACCCTGCGAATTCTGTTTTGCCTCAGGGCTGATTCCAGGCGAGCAGGTATGACCGAAGTGTCGAGGAGGATCTGTGGGTATTGCTTGCCATCTTTTTCTATGATGGCCACTCGCCCTTCAATGGTCTGTTCCACAGAGTGAGGCGATTCTGAGATCTCTTTCAAGAAATAGTGAGGATAATTCTGCCGGTCGATATCCCTTGAGGTGATTTCGGTTTCCTTGGCATCTTTTTCAGAAAATTCAATGGGCGTTCCGTCATAATACATGGCCTTAATACCCTCAATGCCTCCGCTGGAATTCTGGTCCAGCACAAATATTTGGCCCTGGGTTTTGCCCGATTTTCCTTCAACTATCTTCTCACCGTCCATCTTGAGATAACGGTTGGTCTCCTCAACAAGTCCGTAGATCTCAGAGGCCAGCACATAGTGGTCTTCTGCAAGCCCCACAAACATCGCTTGCCCGCTCCCTTTCTGTGCAAGAAAAATCTTCCCGGGGGCAAGATCGCTGTGCATGGCAATGGCATGGGATCCCTCAAAATCATTCACCGCAAGGCGAAAGGATTCCTTGGGTGTTTTGTTCCTCTTGAGATATTTTTCTATCTGAAGAGGGATGATTTTTGTATCCGTGGTAATCACACTGGAAATCGATTTACCGGTTTCTCTTTCATAGTCCCGTTTCAGGCCCTGGTAATTGTCAATGTCTCCGTTCAGACAAACATGAATGATGCCTGGTCCGGAATTTTGCTCGCGGGCACCAACGTGACCCGTCTCATCAGAACCGCTTTGCTCCACACCAAAATTATCAACAGGATGGCAGTTGGCTTCACTGATCTCACCAACCGATGCCCAGCGTGTGTGGGCTACCGTAGTCTGATACAGGCGGGAAAACCTGATCAGGCGCTGAAACACGGCATCCTCACGAACCTGTCTTCTCAGGTATTCAACGTTATTCCCAAGACTTCCAATCTCAGCAGCTATCTTGTAAGTGAATACCAGTGAGACTGGGGAACCGTGTCTATTGACCCTGATGCCGCGATTTACCAGGACCTGGCCTGCCTGTCTGGCCTCAAATTCATCAAGGAGCGACGCCTCCTGCAATCTCTGCTGAAACTGTGCAAACGTCGTCTCGTCAAGCACAAAAAAAAGTGAGATTCCAGCCGAATCTCTTCCCCTGACTTCCAGGCGATCAAGGTTATTGAAGACAAGGTTTATTTCCTGGAGTTGTTTAGCTGCAAGCGGGGTATCATCATATTGTTCGAAGTGCCCGAGAGCCTTTATTTTTTCTATATTTTCCAAGACCTCGCGCTCCAAAGACCACAATATGTCCTTCAACTGAATGGTCCGATTACTTATAACCTTGTACTCCTCGGCTGTGAGACGCCCTGTCTTTTGTATGCGGGCCTTCTCTTCGGCCTCGATCAAGCCCCCAAGCTTTGTGCCAAGGGCCGACACTTGTTCCTGGTAGCCCTTGTTAGAAAAGACTTCATAGAAGTCATTTTGACGTTTCAGGCTGTCACAGATCCGTTTTATGTCTCTCAGAAGCTCTTTCCCACCAAGGTAATGCTCTTTTTGCTCCAGTCTGTTTTGTTCGAGCCTCTCCCAGGTGTATTCAGAGAGGCTCTCTATCTTACGCTCTAACTCCTGAACGGACAAATCCACTGTTTGGGCGGATCGTCTCTTGAAGGCCAAAATGCCCGTTATCCCGCAGTTGAAGACCGAAGGGTCATAGGGAAACAATATTAACGAGCCTTCCGGGACCGTTTTCAAATTCCTTCCAAAGTAAAGACCGGTCACACCCTTGTTCTTTAAAAATGACTTAATTTTCTTGAGTATCATATCTTCTTCAATCTAATTGGGACAAGCAGGGACCAAGCATCTCAAAAAGCAATCACGAAAACACGTAATGTTCTCAAGGCGAACGCCGCAAAGTACGAAAACACGAAAATTACTCGACAAGGCTTGTTACCCCCCCCTTTTCCATCTCAATAAGTAAGTTCAATTCTGCTGAAGGGGGGCAAAACCCTTCAAAAAATGCTTTCGGAAAGCATATATCCCAAGATGCTTGAAAATATCGAGTGATACTGAACCATCACGGAC
>DAOURD010000218.1:0-4137 GCA_030625295.1 Desulfobacterales bacterium
CGATACCAAAGACCACTGGCACAAAGACGGATGCCACCTTGTCCACCACTCGCTGGATAGGGGCCTTAGACCCCTGGGCTTCCTCGACCAGCCGGATAATCTGGGCAAGGGCTGTCTCTGCCCCTATTTTGGTTGCCCTGAAGGTAAAACTACCGATCTTGTTCAAGGTGGCCGCAAAGACCTCGCTTCCCGCCTTCTTAGCCACTGGAATGCTTTCTCCGGTGAGCATCGATTCGTCGATTGAAGATGCCCCTGAAACAATCAGACCATCCGTGGGAATTTTTTCACCGGGCCGCACCAGGATCAGGTCTCCTTTTATCACGGCCCCGATCGGGATGTCAATTTCCTTGCCATCCTTTATGACCCGCGCAGTCTTCGGCTTGAGCCCCATAAGCCTTTTGATGGCCATTGAGGTCTTTCCTTTGGCCCTGGCCTCGAGCAAGCGTCCCAGGAGAATAAGGGTTATGATCATGGCTGCGCCGTCAAAGTATACGTGTGGGGCTATGCCGGCACTCGCAAAAAAATGCGGCACAAAGGTGACCAAGGCTGAATAGAGATAAGCCGAGAAGGCCCCGACAGCCACCAGGGTATTCATATCTGTAGTCTTTTGCCTCGCAGCCTTGACGGCCCCGACATAGAACCGGCTCCCGACCCAAAATACGACAGGGGTCGTGAGCACAAAAAGGCAAAAAAGCATGGTCTGTCTGGGAATCGAGCGGAGATACGGAAACCAGTGCTGCATGGAACCCGCGAAAATAACAGCGCTTAAAATCACGCCAACACTAAACTTGGTTTTCAGTTCTTTGAGTTCCCTTTTCCGGGCGGCCTCAACAGGGTCCTCAAGGGTTTCCCCAACCACGCCTAAGAATTCGTAGCCGGCATCAGAAATCACCCGTCTTAGCGCTTCCACGCCGGTCCAGCCCGGCTCATGAATGACCGTGGCCCTTGCCGTGGAAAGATTGACCGCAGCATCTTTGACCCCGTCAATCGCTTCCAAAGCCGATTCCACACGTCTCACACAGGCCGCACAGGTCATGCCCCCGACAGAGATGGTTGTCTTTTCAACGCCATCCTTTGACTTCTCCATGCCCACGACTTCATAGCCCAGTTCCTTGACCTTATCAGCAATGCTTTCAGGCCCAAGGACGGACGAGTCATACTCAATGGTTGCTTTTTCTGTGGCAAAATTGACTGATGCCTTCTGCACACCTTCAAGGTCTTTCAGCCCCTGCTCTACACGCACTACGCATGCCGCGCAAGTCATGCCGCTAATATTAAGTGTGGGTTTATCAGACAACTTCGTAGCCCGCCTTCTTGATCGCTTTTCTTACAAGGTCCATGTCAGGGGTCTTTACTTCATCAAAATCAGCCTCGCCCTTTGCAAGATTCACTTTGACATTTTTGATCCCTTCAATCTCATTCAAGGCCTTGGTAACGGCCATGACACAGTGATTGCAGGACATCCCCTTTATCTTGATCGTTGCCATGAGATCCCCCCTTTCTAAATCCCGAATTCACGTTCCAACGTCTCTTGAGTGTCCTTCACTTTACCGCTCCCGTGAAACGTGGTCAGCGTCCTAAAACGAATATGATATATACTCTCCAACCGGTCACAGCCTGGGTCAAGGCGAAAATCAGAAGAACGAGATTGCCCAAGCCATGAATCATTGGAAGGGCCGTTCGCTTCTTTTTGTTGTGGTTCATGTATAGACCGGACGCGCTGCCAAAAATGATAAAAAGGGCCATTACAAGGGCGACCTTACCATGGAACCCGGTTATGAGGAACCCATGCAAGTAAAGATATACCATAGTCATGCCGCCCATCATGCCGCCTAACAACGCCAACATAGCAATCTTTCCCAGGAGCACATGCCGCTTCCATCTGAAAAGCGTCTTCTGATGAAGATGAAGTGACCGAAAACGCTGAACCCCGAGGTAGAACACATACAGGGTCAGCACTATAGCCGACAATTGAATGATCGGGTGTATGACAAGCAAAACAGGCCTCCTATAATGAAAAGCTGCAAAGTTTGAGGAACTTGTAAGAAGTCTTTTGTGAACGCCTAAATACTCAGGCAGCGAACAAAATTGACTTCATGCGAAACTGTCGTTAGTTGGCGTCTACTTGAATTCGTGAACCAGGATAAAGTCATTGTTGGCTCTGGTTCCGTGGCAGCCAATACAGCCCGTGGGTTTTCCAAAAGGCTTGGCCGCACCCTCGGGTGTGTACTTTGCCCAGAACCAGTCTCCGTCGTTGGGATTGTATTCATTGATCTTATACATCACAGTGATTGCCTTGAGTTCTTTCGCTTTGCTGTAGTTTTCCTTTACCTCTATGGCTCCATACTGGACCGGGGGTCTTGGTGACTTCAGCGCACGGTTATTTACGTAAACCTTGTGTAATGGACCGTGGGGGGCACGGCCTGGCTGCATCCCCTGATGGTCAGGCCAAAAGGACCACTCCTTGTATGGAGAAACTTTTGTGATATAATGCCACAGCGCGTCCGGATCTGCTCCGGGCATGCCTGCAAAGGCAAGAGACCCGGACAGGAAACAAGCCATAACGACTAACACTCCGATAGTTATTGCCACTTTTTTCATTGTAAACCTCCTTTTTTTACTTATACCTCCTTCATTTTCGCTACAGTTTCCACTTTTCAAACAGGCTCTTAGAAAAAATGAATTCCTTTTATTACTTCAATGTCAAGAGTAGCAGTATTCACCTTTATCGGTGCATATTCTGAAGGCATGAGCTCCAGGAACTCACCCACTGAGCTCGGGACAAGGCTGTAGTAAAGCGTAGCAGTAATCTTCACAGGACCCGGTGACATATCCTGGGGTATATCCCATGAGTAGGTCTCAATCTTTGTCTCCCTCGGGCCAATTCTATAATCCACCATACTGTTTTCAGCCGTATACCATTGACATATGGTCATCCTACCTTCGGGGTCAAAAAAGGGTCTCCTGAAAATCCTTACCCCATCCGGAATATTACCATCTCTCTTTACGCCCCCAAATTCTTTTACGCCCATAATTTCACCCATGGCCTGGTAGGCGAATGCCTTTCCGTTGGAAATGGTGTACTCCTCTCCCTTGAAACCCTTTTTATTCAAAGTCAAATAATAGGTCTTTCCTTCAGCGTCAATCGCCGCCATCTCAAGCCAGAGCATCCTCTCTTCACAAGAGCCGGATGGCATGTAGTGCCCCACCTTACCATTGAAAAGCTCTGCTCTCACATTTACGCTTGACCCGGGGCTTGCTTGATTCACGTCAGCGTATAAGGCGATATCTACAGCTCCGCCCATTTTGCCAGGAAAATGAGCGCCATGAAAAGCATGATGGGCGATATCAGACCTCAATTTTCCACTTCTCGCGACTTTGCCCGGTGCACGGTACATGTGGCAGTCCTGGCACCTTGCTCCCTCCCTCGCATAAGGACCGCTCTTCCATTCCCGATAGGTCTCCTTTACCCAGGCGCCATAGGGGCTTTGCTCGTCGTGACACGTGGCGCAAAGTTCAGAACCTTTGATAAATTCTGAATACTCGATACCGTGAAAGGAAGATCGTCCGTCCTTTCTTGGTCCGAATTTTACCTTGCCGGGCTTTATGGTGTAGCTGAAATTAAAGGGCTCTTTTTCCGTTGATCCGGTAATGCTGTGGCAAATTTCACAGCTTACCCCTTCATTTGCCCGTGTACCTGCTGCCGGCGTCTTTGGTGGTATGTCTCCGGTCAAAAAGGCAAGAGGGGCGTGGCAGGCAATGCATCCTCCTTTTACCTCCGCCACTTTATCCAGCTTCAGGGCATGGGGTAGGGCGAGCTTAAAATACTCCACATCATCCCAGTGATGAGCAAATGACTGAGACATAAGGCTCTGCTGCCATTCCTGATAAATCTCCTTATGACAGGTCCTGCACCGCTCGGGCTTTTTGAAATCTTCATACTGGAATTTTCCCATTTCCGCCCCTTGCGCAATAAAAGGGGCAAGAGCAAAAAACAGACCCAATAGAACTGCTCTCCATCTCCTCATGATTCTATGCCTCACTTTCCAGGGCGCACTGCGTAAAATCGATCTCTTTTCCGCATCCTTTGCATACATGTTTTTTGTCAAATTCATCTGAAAAAATTTCTATATCTTT
>DAOURD010000196.1:0-4313 GCA_030625295.1 Desulfobacterales bacterium
TTCCCTGAGTCGTTGCCCGATGCGCATGGCATCAAAAAGGCCTGTCGCAGGCATGATAACTGCGAACTCATCGCCCCCATAACGGCACAGGATATCTGTCGGTCTCACGTTCTGACCAATGGCACTGGCCACTTCCACCAGGAAATTGTTTCCCTCCACATGGCCCCAGGTATCGTTCAGTAGCTTGAAGTTGTCGAGGTCTATCATCATGAGGGAACATGAATGCCCGGTCCGCCTGGTTCGTGCCATCTCGATCTCGAGTTGTTTGTAAAAGAAACGATAATTATACAGGCCGGTGAGGGCATCGGTCAGACTCAAGAACCTTAAATGTTTGTTCTCCCTCTCAACCTCAGCAAGCTTTTTGATCAGGTCACCATGGATGTCAAGAGCGATGTCAGTGACTTGCAACAAGGCATGCCTCTCAGAATCGGACAGATCATCTGCCAGCAAGATAAATGCTTCTGGTTTCCGGTCCGTCTTTAGATTTAGCCAGGCCGACATGGTGCTGTGATTTTCAAGGATATGTGCGATATCTGGGGGGTGTTGGGTGTTCGAGGCAGAGGCTTGGGGCTCAGGTGTGGTCGAATGGGGTTTATCCTCAGAAGTTATGTCTCGGTGCAGGTTAGGTTTTGAAGAAGACATCTAAACCCTGTCATAAAACCGCTGCGCCCCGCCCGCCATTGCCAGGCACGCTAGCGTGTAAGCTGCATGCCGTACGGGGCGTTGGCAGGCGGGGATTTTATATAACGTCCGCCTCGGGCGGACCCGAAAAAAGGAAATTCCTGTATTCCATCACTCCCTGGCCCAGACCCTGGCCCAGACCGGGATGAGAGGCACTATAGATCCATGTGAACCCGTCGCGCCAGGGCGGGCCTGGATTACCGACTTGGTGGCTCATAGTAAGCCGAAGCGCCAGGGCAGGCCAATCGGGGCGAAGCCCCTAAGTTTGGTAATATATTGTGGAAAGAGCCAGAGGTCAAGAGAAAAGAGATTCCAGGATACGGCACCCGAAGAGATGCGCTTTGCGGAGTGCAAGTTAGTTCGCTTCGCTCACAATTGGAATACTGGAATATTGGAATGGTGGAATGTTGGGCTTAAGAGGATTTTGGTCTTTTTTTCTTTTACATCATTCCATTATTCCATCATTCCATTATTCCCTGATCGAACTTGCAATAGTGCCAATAAATATCTATAATTTCAATAGGTTGTAGCAATTCCGAGACGTTTAATTAAAGAAGCCTATCTGGGTCAGGGTTATCCTGATGCAGTTTCCTGGAGAGCACTAAGGCGGGCACTTAGTTTCACGGGATACAAATGAGCCCCGTCCAATGTCTTGTATTTTTCATCAAGGGCTGCAAAGTTTTTTCTGAACCGCTCCCGAATCTCCTTTAGTGATGGATGTTTCCTCAGAAGCTTTCCATCCTGCATCACAGGCTCGAGCAGGGGACAGGCTGCCTCAATAGTTTCATCCCTGGTGCCGATGATATCCTCTAAGAATTGCCCCTGATGGTCAGTCTTTCTGAAGACCTGTTTTTCCCCTGCCAGGTTTACCTTGCCTGTGCTCAACTTCATGATGGGGCGCTCACCGTATTGAACCAGCTTGTAGGCCATGTCAAAATAGGGGGCATCGGCCGAGACCCCCATCTTGGTTCCCACACCAAAGGCGTCAATTCTGGCGTCCTCTTTGAGGGTCCTGGCAATCTTATACTCATCGAAGCCGCTGCTGGCAAATATCTCCACATCCCTGAGGCCCGCCTCATCCAGGACATTTCGGACCTGCTGGCTGAGTAAGGTCATATCGCCGCTATCCAGGCGAACCCCTAACAGCTTGTGTCCCTCTTTGGCCATCTCCTGTCCCACGATGGCGGCCTTGCGGGCTCCGGCAACGGTGTCATAGGTATCGATGAGGAGGATGGTCTTTTGGGGAAATGAGCGTGCAAAGGCCCTGAAGGCTTCAATCTCATCTTCGAAGGAACTGATATACGAGTGGGCCATGGTCCCCGAGATGGGGATGCCATAAAGCTTTCCGGCCAGGACATTGCTGGTTGCGACAAATCCGGCAATATAGGTGCTCCGGGCCACCTTCAGGCCCGCATCAATCCCCTGGGATCGGCGGAGGGAAAAATCGACGAGCCGACGTCCCCTGGCTACGTGGACACACCGGGCCGCTTTGGTGGCAATCATGGACTGGAGACTTGCGGTGTTGATCACAAAGGTTTCCAGGATCTGGGCTTCTATGATCGGAGCGGTGACCTCAAGGATTGGCTCATCTATAAAAAAGACCTCGCCTTCGGCAAGGCCATAGATGCTTCCCGTAAAGCGCATGGTCTTAAGATATTCTAAAAAATCATCTGAAAAGAGGCCGGTACGATCAAGGTAGGCAAGGTCGCTCTCTGAAAAGTGAAAGTTGGCCACATAGTCCAGAACCTGTTCCAGGCCTGCTGCCACAAAATAGGAGCGGCCGTGCGGATAGTTCCTGATAAACAGGGAAAAGGTGGCTGGCTCTACCATGCTATTTTCAAAGTAACTGGCCGCCATGGTGAGTTCATAGAGGTCTGTCAGGAGTTCAAATCTCTCGGCAGGGCTTATCATCGGACTTTGGCTCCGTATATCTTGTCCATACGCTTCAGGGCAAATTCATGGAACTCAGGGTCAAAATCGGCAACCCCCGCCCTGGGCACACTAATGTCGTAGTCTTGATTCGCCAGGCCACCCACAGTGTCCATCACGCAGATATTAGTACAAACGCCTACCACTTCTGCGGCCTGAATATTATGCTTTTTTAACAGATCGCTCAATTCGGTTTCGAAAAAACCACTGTAGCGTCGCTTCTGAATGACAATATCGCGTTGCTGTGGCGCAAGTTCCGGAATAATCTGATGGCCCCACGTCCCGACTACAGAATGTCTGGGAAATTTCTCAAACTCCTTGTCATCTTCTGCATGGGAATCCTGCAGGTAGATCACAAGGTCTCCACTTTTTCGGCAGGCCTCTATGCGACCTTTGACGAAGGGGATAATATCCCTGGCCGGTTGACCGCAGTACAAAGCACCTTTTTCGTCCACAAAATCGTTGAGCATGTCCACCACGATCAAGGCATTTTCAGACATGATAACCTCATAATCCAAACGACCTTCGGATGCAACCCTCTATGCCGTATTCAACCATCTTTCACACCCTAAATTGCTTCAGAACGCTCTTCACCCTGGAATTTCTTGCCTTTTCTTGACAACAGAGTAACAAAACGTTAAATGGTACCAAGCATTGATCCTGAGTGGCTTAAGAGGCGGGTCCACTAACGGGTGACAGTTTTCACACAAAGTAGGTGAATTGGTTCATTGCTCCAGTACTCCAATCGGGGCGAAGCCCGTAAGTTCAATAAGAGCTGAAAGGAAAGGATCTCCCATGAAACGTCGAATTTTGATGTTGAGCGCTATTATCTTCTTGGCGGCATTTGTGGCTGCGCCGTCCTGGGCATCTGGTGAAACCTATGGCCAACTCCGCGCCTTGAAGCGCAGGGCAGCCACTGTCATGCGGCAGAAAAATGATTTTGTCGCACGGGTGCTCCATTCCTATGATATCCCCTATCAACGTAACGAGCAGGGAGTCGTTACTCGACTGCAGATCAGGAACAACTGGCTGGATGTCAACCGGATTGAGATCGTCCCGCTCGTGCGCGAAGGGGAATACGGCCTTCAGGTCATGGGCCACGAGATCTTCTTTTACACAGAAGGCCAAATCCTCCACTTGGTCTCGGCACTTACTATTCGATGAGTGAACGTAGTCGGTTCAGGTTCATGCGGTCATAGTCAATCGGTCCTTTTTTCTTTGGGGTTTCAATGATCTTGGGAAGAGCCTTAAGCTGGGGGTCGTTCAGTATGAAGGAGAAGGCATCGATTCCGATTGCGCCCTTGCCAATGTGCTCGTGTCGATCTATCCTGCTCCCCAGCCCCTTTTTCGTGTCGTTTAGGTGTATTACACGGAGACGGTCAAGACCTATGACTCTTTCAAATGCCTGCATGGTTTCCTGGTAAGCCGTTTTCGTACGGAGATCATACCCTGCCGCAAAGACGTGGCACGTATCAAGACAAAAGCCGACCCTCTCTTTGGGCTTCACCATATCTGAAATAGCAGCGAGTTGCTCAAAGGTATAGCCCAGATTCGATCCCTGCCCAGCCGTCGTCTCAAGGACAAGCTGACAGGTCGCTTCTCGTGCCAAGGTAAATCCGAGGCATTGGGATTGGGAGAAATCCCATGAAATTTGCTATTGTTACCCAGTGGGTGATCGTGTGATGCAGTATGGTCACATATCT
>DAOURD010000145.1:0-4910 GCA_030625295.1 Desulfobacterales bacterium
AGCCTTTCTTCCAGGTCATAAGTCTGTTTCTTCATCTTTTCCCATTCAACATTCGATGTTGGACGTTCGATGTTCGATGTTCATTTTTTTCAGTAAACCTTCCACAGTCCATCCGGTGCAAAAATAACTTAGCGCTTATGCCCCATTACCCCACCCCGTCCCCAAAACACTTTATGGTGCGAACCACAGAGAAACGGAATTAAAGGAAAAGAAATTCTTGACAAAAAAGCACTCTTGGGATTCAATGGGCATAAAATAGTGGCAATGTGCTCTATTGTTTCTAACGGAGAGATGGATGGTTTTGGAAACAGGAAGTTTTAATTTAAGGCAAATCCAAAGAATATTTGGCAGGGGTGATGGATATGATTAGTCCCTATATTGAAAGGGCTATGAGCAAGGCAATTTATGAGGAACTTGAAGATGGAGGTTGCTGCGGAGCGATACCACAGCTAAACATTTTTGTAGGAGGTTTTTATGGGCGTACAACAGATGAGTATTTCAATAGATCCTGATATAAGAAAGAAGTTAGAAGACATGGCAAGAAGGAAAAATAGGAAGCTTCCATATCTGATCAAAGACATTCTAACCCAAGCGGCGCTGATTGATTCTGAGGACGCTTGGTTTTATTCAAAATACTGGCAAAAAAGATTAAGGGATGCCGAAAAAAACATCTCAGAAGGGAAAACATCCCCTCCATTTGACAATGCAGATGAGGCCATCGCGTGGTTAAGAAGCTAGTCTTTGAGGCTAAATTCAAACACTTCTATGCGAATGCTGATGAATGGCTAAAAGACAAAATAGACAAACAGCTTCGATTTCTATTGCAGAACCCAAAACATCCATCCTTAAGACTCAGAAAAAAGAAAGGTACCAAGTATCATTTGGCAGACATAGACTACTTCTATCGGTTAATCCTTAAGATAGAAAAAGATACCTGCTACGTGATAGACGTAGGACCCCACGATATCGAAAGAAGATATTAGCATTTTCTGTGTTAAATAAAAAGACGCGACCTGACGCCTCCGGCCCGGAGAGTGCGGACCTCGGAGCGAGGAATGACCGCACCGGCGTGAACTTATCTTGCTTCCACCAACTTGCCCTCAACCACAGAAAGTCAACGGAGTCAACAGCGTTCCTGAGGTACTTCGAATAAGTCAACGAATTCAACAACGTCCCCAAGGTTCTCAAAGTTCAAGGACATTCCGCCAAGATAGTTGGCCTAACCTCCCATTCTATTCCTTAGATAATTTCCGCACTTATGATCCTTTAAACTCACATTGAAATAGTTCCACCCCTTCCCACCACGGAGGGGGATTTTCTTGATTAAAAAAGTTCCTGACATTCACACCTGTTGAACAGGGTATCGTGCCCGGCGCTGCGCTGTTATTGTCATACAGACCCTCGGGGATTTTTTTGAGCTTCGCGAAGCGATTGCATTTTTTGTTTGGCCAGGTCAGCCGAACAAAATGTCTGCGTCTGTCTACGTGTGTCTGCGGTTAATTTATTTCAACCAAAGGACATAACCTATCGCTGTCAGCTAGCAGTTATGGGTAAACTATTATCTGTGGGGTGGCCTTGGCGGGACATCTGGTGCTGCGATCACCATGAATTACAACTGGATCAGGATTACTCGGAAACATATGAAAAAATAAGGAGTTGATATTGCAGTAAGTTAATTTGTTAACGTCCCGCTTTTCCGCTTTTCCCGCTTTTCCCCATTACACAAGGAGGCTGGCAGCGTAATCATCCATGCCAATTAATATCCCCTCTGTCCTCTGGCGAGAGAGTTGCGTCGAAGATCCAACGTTTTTGGTGGAGTGAGGGGAAAAACATGGGTGGGTACCGCGTGCCGTTTCCCTACTTGACACACAAACCTCTTCGTCCTATACTGATTTCATAAGAATATGTGTTGTTATAATCATTACTGTGCAACGTAACCATCGCAGCAATTTTGCTGGCTGGAGGCCTGCTATGAAGAGGAATCCTGAAATCAGGCTCGATATCATGATAAGAAGGGAAGAAGGCTATTACCTGGCCCATTGTCTTCAATTTGATCTTGTGGCCACTGATGACACCATAGAGGGTGTGCAGAAGGCTGTTGTTGAGCTTTGCATTGCCCACATCGCATTTTCGCATAAGAACAACAACATGGAGTATCTGTTCTCTCCAGCCCCGAAAGAGGTTTGGGCCGAATATTATGCCTTATTGAATGATGGCAAGTGTTCGTTTGAGTGCAAGAAACTGGAAATCCCGGTTGACGACAAAACTGACGCCCCAATGATACCTCCATTCATCGTTCAGGAAATCCTTTGCAATGAGCCGCCCTCCTGCAGAGCTTAGGTACAACCAATTTTATAAGCGTCTCAGGTCCTTCGGTGTAATCGAAATTGAAAATAGAGGTAAAGGAAGCGAGAAATATTTGGTTCGTCCTACTGTTGCCGGAACAACAAGAGGTCCTTCCTGCACAATCCGATGCCACGGCCAAGGTGACAACATCAAAGCTGGTGCTATGCGAGCCTGTCTCAGGCGACTGCAAATTGATCCGAAGGAATTCTGGGGCCAATAGGCGTCATAGCCTTTCAGGAGAAAACGCAACGACACAGATGTCTCAGGAACCGCAACTGATATTGCCGGTATACAAATGGACTGCTACCGTTTTAGTGCCATCGACATGGAATGTTGTGGACAGGGTGCCATGCTTTCAATTCGTCAGACGATCGGCTCGGAGAGTAACTGGTGCCGATCAGCCCACGCTTGGTGCGAATGCTCATATGTGCATAAGCAAGTTCACCCGGGTCCAACGAGAACGAAAAAAACGGGAGCAGGGCCGGTGGCGAAACGGCCCTACAGTGAAGACCAAAGACGCGACCCCATTGGCTCGCTCACCTGTCAAGAATGAAGACGCGACCCCAATGTCTCCTCGTTCTGTGCCCCTTCCTCGTGAGGCCAAATAACCAAAAGATCTGTCCGCATCCGGCCAAGGCCGTATTTCCGCCCAACGCTCCCCCCTTATTCACTATCCTTTGCAAGAATGCCTGCATGAGAAGTTGAGGCCCGGCCTCCTTGTATTGAAACCGTTCCACCCAGTGTTCTGAATGTTCCCGGAAAAAGCCCTGAAAGGAAGCAAGCAGCTTGTTCATGTCCAGCCTCCCATCGGGAAGGAGATACCATGACGTCTCTTCGGTAATCGTCACCTGCGTGCTGAAGGTGAGTTCTCGGGGGATCACTTCCTGGTAAATCCGGTTGGCAATCCGAAGGTGGCCATCGATTTTAATGAGCCCAAGATCCCTGACATAATAAAGATCGTCTGTTGGGATCTCCTCAGGTTCCTCAAAGCCCCCCAGAATCGGTTCAATGACCTGCCGGACGCGATCCTCTTGAAGCTTGTCAGCCAACTGATCAATGTGGGTATCCCGTCTCAAGATGATGCTTTCCTTGGCTTCATCGATCATTTCTGCCGTGATTACCCGTGTCCGGTCCCGACTTGGTTTCGTCTCAAAACAGGCTTCATATCCCAGGGCGTTCACCAGCCATGGCTGACCCTCCGTCAGTTCCCAGACCCTGCCTAGGGCTTCCGCTTCGAACCGCTGTCCCGTTTCTTCGGTGTGCTGGAGGTACAGTACGTCTGTTTCTTCCCGTGTAAAATCTACTAAGCGTAAAGACTTCGCCTTAATATTGAAAGCACTGCCGCCCGTGATGATCGCCTTTTCTTTTGCCGAATGGATTCGGTAGTCCCGTACATCCCGCACACCACAAAGCACAATACTTTGAGGAAACAGCTTGGGACGTTTGGGGTAACCCGCGCGAAGCTGCCTGAGCACTGAAATCAGGGTGCCCCCGACTAAAGCATCCACTTCATCCATAAGAAGAACGAGAGGCTTGAGGCTTTCCTGACACCAGCGTGTCAATACCTCACCTAAAGCCGCATCTTCACCTGCCTTTTCCAGCACTTCCTGGGCATTTTGCTTGACAAATGGGTCGTGTAAAAAATCGGCTGCCCACGAACCCATCTCGTTAAGAATAGCCCTCATCCCTCTTTTCACGTCTTCTCTGGCGGACTGAGCGATCTCCACGTTAAAATACAGACATCGGTATTTGCCAGTATGGTTAAGGTTCTCCATTAGTGCCAAAAGACATGATGTCTTTCCAGTCTGTCTGGGGGCGTGAAGCACAAAATATTTTTCCTGTTCGATTAGTGCCAGCATCTCACCTAGGTCGAATCGCTCCAGTGGAGGCAAACAGTAGTGTTTGTTGCATCTCACCGGTCCTGCTGTGTTGAAAAAACGCAACCTAATCCTCCTTTTCCGAAAATTGCAGCCTCAATCGCGACTGTAAAACTGGTAACCGTTCACCGCAGAGAACGCAGAGAACGCGAATTAAATTTCATACTACTTTAGAACAGGCTATGTGTCAATTCGATTAGGAAACCGCCAGGGTGGGCCGAAAATCTCCTGGGGAAAAAAGAGGGCCACACACTTATTCTTTTCCCCTTCGTTACAGATAGGCCATGAGGAGGTGAAAGAGTGATGAACGAGCAACCCCTTCCTACCACGGAGGGGGATTTTCTTGATTAAAAAAGTTCCTGACATTCACACCTGTTGACTAGGGTATCGTGCCCGGCGTTGCGCTGTTATTGTCATACAGACCCTAGGACATAACCTATCGCTGTCAGCTAGCAGGTATAGGTAAACTATTATCTGTGGGGTGCCTTTGGCGGGACATCTGGTGCTGCAATCAACATGAATTACAACTGGGTCAGGATTACTCGGAAACATATGAAAAAATAAGGAGTTGATATTGCAGTAAGTTAATTTGTTAAGAACGTCCCTGATTGGTCCTTTTGCCTTGCGCCTTTTGTCCCATGCCGTTCTCTATTACCCATGAGACACCAACTGTCCCCCATTACCCCG
>DAOURD010000199.1:0-4293 GCA_030625295.1 Desulfobacterales bacterium
ATCCTTCAAAACCAGCCTCCGTGTGGGCAGGCTATACAGAAAATTCGTATCACGATTTGGCAGCGCAGATTGTACTGACATCTTGGGTAAAACCTATGAGTCGAAAACCAGGGGGTTTTGTGAAGAAATTGCCCGGAGTACCGCTCAATTAACATTGGATTTGATAAATGGGTCTGATTTACTTCAAAATGATGTGTAACCAAAATCTGAAATCCATACTGTTTTCAGTGCAGAGAGAATGTGAATTTGAAAAGCGGTAAATAGAATGTCGTGAACGGTTACGAAGTAATGGCGATAAAGACGCAAGCATGATTCACATCACGCGCACCATAGCAATTGACGAGAGCGAAATCCAACAGGAATTCATCCGCGCCTCGGGACCGGGCGGGCAGAATATCAACAAGGTGGCCACGGCCGTGCAGCTCCGCTTTGACGTGGGCAACTCCCCCTCCTTGCCCGATGACGTTCGTGAGCGTCTGATTCGTCTGGCTGGCAGGCGGATTACCGGAGACGGTGTACTGATTATCGATGCCCGGCGGTTCCGTATGCAGGAACGAAATCGTCAGGACGCGATCGACCGGCTGGTCGAGTTGATCCGCAAGGCGGCCGAAAAGCCCAAAGTCCGCCGTAGGGCAAGGCCGACGCTCGCATCGAAGAGGCGCCGGTTGGAGGCCAAGCGTCGTCGCAGCGAAACCAAACGCATGCGACGGTCCATTTTGCGTTTCAAGGAAGAGTGATAGCTCACCGCAGAGTGCGCAGACCCGCCTGCCACCCGCCTGCCAGCGCCACGCTCGCCGGGTAGCTACAATGCCTCCGCACATGGCAATGGCGGGCAGGTCGCGATGCTTAGTATGTACTATGCCTGCCAGGTCCGTGGCAATTGCGGGCAGGGAACGCAGAAAGAATATAAATTCAAAAAATATTACGTTTTCATACTCAGCGATCCCTGCCCGCCATTGCCAGACATGCCAGCATTGAACCTGCCCGGTGTGCCTGGCGATGGCAGGCGGGTCTGCGCACTCTGCGGTGAACTATTATGGGAGGTTTCTATGGAAAAAAAAGTGGGGCACGCCGTGCTTGAAGTGAGTCAGGGCGATATTACCGAGATGGACACAGATGCAATAGTCAATGCGGCCAACGCACAGCTCATCCTGGGTGCCGGTGTAGCCGGAGCCATCAGGACAAAAGGGGGGGCTAAAATTCAGGAGGAATGCGATGCCATTGGCGGCACCTTTGTGGGAGGGGCCGTGATCACAACCGGCGGCAACCTCAAGACCAGGCATGTGATCCATGCAGTAGGACCGCGCATGGGAGAGGGAAACGAGGATGAGAAGTTGAAGAATGCCACGCTAAACAGCCTCAAAGTGGCTGATAAAAACAATCTTACCAGCATCACGTTTCCGGCCATCAGCACGGGGATCTTCGGGTTTCCGAAGGAGCGTTGTGCCGAGATTATGCTTGGCACGGTGATTGATTACTTGAAAGGGGATACAGGGCTTAAAAGGGTGGTCTTTTGCCTGCATGGGGCGTCGAGTTACGAGATTTTCTCAGAGACTTTGAAGTCCCTCTGATCGCAAACAATCGAACTTAGGGGCTTCGCCCCAATTGGTCGAGTAGTCGAGTAGTCGAGTCGTTGAGTAGTCGAGTCGTTAACCACTTGACCATTTTCCCACTCGACCACTCGACTAAAGTCGCTGGAATTTCAATAGGTTGAAGAAATTCCGAGACGTCTAATTAGTCCATAAAAACCGGTTCCCTGAAAATAATGGCAATAGCCTCGACAGCGCTTTGGGCGATGGCCGGATAGACTTTTGTCAAGGAGGCAATCTGTCTCAAATTGTCGGCAGTCCTCAAAACAAGCATGGCAAGGTCTCCTTCTGCCATCCCCGCAATCTCCAGAACCTTTTCCCAAGTTTGCCCATTGGCCCACGCATAAATCGTAGCAGCGGGCCACAGGGCGATCGGCCTCACTTCAAACCCCCGCACAGCCTTTCGCTCCATAAGAGGACCGAGGGCCTTTCTCATCCTGCCATAAGCTGTCAAGAGCCGTTTCGGTATCCTTGATTCGTCGAGCTTTACCTCCGTGTCCCTGTCGTGTACAAAGGGTGCCACCAGGGCTGCCAGCAAGGCCGGGTCGGAATCTGGCAATATGCCCATACGCAGCCCTTCGGCAATCATCAGTGGCTGGTCGAGCCTTAGCTGAGACGCCCAGATGCCATCATGGGTCAGTTTGTCATCTTCGGTTACGAAACCTCCCTCTTTCAGGAATTCAAGGTGTTTCACAAAACCATTCCAGAGCCGCATGCGCACGGCGTGGGCTGCATCCCACATACAGGCGAAATCCTCCAGCACCGGCCTGAAGGCCCCTTTGGTCTTGCCGTGGCACATCCTGAAGGAGCTGCACTGGTTGCAGATCAGGCTATCAAGCTCCTGTTCAAGTAAGAGGATGCGACCCTTTAAAGGCCTGAGGGCTGAAGCCTCATCTTCTCTTAGGGGCAGAGGGTCCAGAATGGGTGGCGGTTCGGTCTGTGATGTTTCAGTTAGTAATGCGACCAGCCCGGGTAAATCTTCTAGTGGAGGCAATTTCAGCACCCTGTCGAGGATCCATGAGACCTTTTCTGGGCCAAACCATCTCATCTTTACGTGCTTGCCTCGTGTGGGAAGGCTCGGTTTCACCCGGCAAGCAAGCACACCCTCCTCATCCCGTCTCATTTGCGGTTTAATCGCACAGTACATCCGGCCACGCCGATCCAGGAAGAGCCGTCCCGGTACCAGGTTTGCCATCTTAGAAACCCTTGCCTCCAGTCCTTTGAGCCTGCGTCTAAGATCCGAGATTTCACGGATCAGGGCGCCCCGCTTCCTGGTTGATTCGAGCACGAATTCAGGTCCGGCACACAAAGCTTCCGGAAGAAGCGCCATCAGGGCCCGACCGGCCTTTTTGAGTCTGCGATCAAGCCCTTGCTGCTGGTTGGCCAGGTTCAAGTATGTGGCAAACGATCTTTGAAAGATCGCTTTTATCTCCTCAGGGGCATGAGACAAAAGGAGGTTCAAAACCATGGAGAAATCGACCTTGATCTGGCTGATCACATCTTCGGGCGGTGAGGTGCAAAGGTCTGCGACAAGGCGCAGGTCCATGAATTTTCCAGGAACGGCCACAGCAAAACCTATATGGTCTTTGCCCCGCCTGCCGGCCCTGCCCGTCATTTGATGAAACTCGGTTGCGTTCAGCGGCACAAATTCATGGCCATTGTACCGGTCCGAGTTCAGGAACACGATGCTTCTGGCCGGGAAATTGACACCCGCAGCCACTGTGGAGGTTGCAAAGACGGCATCAAGTAACCCCTCGGTCATCAGGTGTTCTATGAGAAGTTTCCATGCAGGAAGCTGCCCACTGTGATGAGCTGCGACACCGGCATTTCTCAGATGCCACATCTGTCGGTAGCCTGCCAAACGTGGATGTCCTTCGATCAGCTCATTAATTCTTTCGTTGAACTCGGCTCGCTCTAGTTTATCTTGGTCTGGGCCATCTACGCAACGCTCAAGGGCACCGTCACAGTCTGCCCGGGACTTCAGAAAGAATATGGCAGGAAGCAAATCGTATTTTCTCAAAACCCTGTTGATCTCCCCAAAAGGGGGAAGTCGCCGCGGAGGGGCAAGGACCGGAGGGTTCTGAGTGTTCAGATATGCCTTGACATTCTTGTCCACCCCCTTGGGACCTATAAAAGGGAGAAGTCTGCCGGAAGGGTGAAAAAACAGGGGGAACAGGGGTACCGGCCGTCCCGTCTCTTCCACCACAACACATTTTTTAGACCGTATAGATTCTAACCAATCAGCAATCTGTCCGGAATTTCTTATGGTAGCCGAAAGGAGCAGGAGATGGACCCGAACAGGGAGATAGATCATGATCTCCTCCCACACCACGCCCCGATCTTCGTCGCCCAGGAAATGAGCCTCATCCAGGATGACAAGATCTGCCGGGAGATCCACACCTTCGTGCATGGCATCGTAGAGCTGATTGCGCAGAATTTCGGTAGTCCCTACGATAATAGGGGCGTCGGCATTCTCCTTCCGGTCGCCTGTCAATATGCCCACCTGTTCGGGGCCGAAGCGGTCTGCGAATTCAAGGTACTTTGAATTGGTCAGGGCTTTAAGGGGGGAGGCATACCATGCCTTTCCGCCTTTCTTTCGGATTCTGGCAATCGCCTCCTCGGCGATCCAGGTCTTCCCGGAACCAGTTGGGGAGGAGACCAGGCAATCTGCCCACCGAATCGCGGCAAGCGCCTTGAGTTGGAA
>DAOURD010000255.1:0-3767 GCA_030625295.1 Desulfobacterales bacterium
GCATGCCCAGGTGGAACATCTCCATGAGGCATCAGCAGTTCAGAAGGATGCCTTTGAGGAACTTCATAAGTATCTGGAAAGCCAGAAATCTTTGCTTGCGTCTACCCCAGCTATCCGGCCGACCACAGGATGGCTTTCCTCGGGGTTTGGCTATCGCATATCACCTTTCACCGGCCTGAAAGAGTTTCACCAGGGCATTGATATTGCCACACGGATGGGTACCGCGATTATTGCACCTGCCGACGGTACTGTTACGTTTACAGGGACTAAAGGGGGCCTCGGCAAATGCATGGTGATCAAGCACGGATACGGTATGGTGACAAGGTACGGTCATCTGAAAAAATATCTGGTAAAACGGGGCACGCGTGTCAAGCGTGGAGATAAAATCGCCCTGGTAGGAAATACCGGACGAAGCACAGCACCACACCTGCACTACGAAGTCCACCTGAACGGCATCCCTGTGAACCCCGTAAAGTATATCCTCAACTAATTTACACCTCGAAATTTCTGCAACTTATTGATATCATAAGCGTTTCGGTTGTAGTTCAAAATTCCTTTGTTAGCGTCTGGATTCTTTGGTATACTATAAAGTGTAAGCTATCCGCACCAGTCGCGGTCTTGAAGTGCTGGAGTTTTGTATTGCGGATTGCGGAATTGAAATCGAAAATCCGGGATTCGAAATCCCAAAAAGGAAATTTTTCGTGTCATGATCGGAAATCTATTGAAAAAGGTATTTGGGAGCAAAAACGAGAGAGAGCTTAACAAGCTTAAACCGGTCGTTGAACAAATCAATGCTCTGGAGCCGCAAATGCAGGCCCTGAGTGATGATCAGTTAAAAGCTAAGACCCAAGCCTTCAGGGAGCGGATTGACCAGGGCGCTACCCTGGATGAACTCCTTCCGGAGGCCTTTGCAGTGGTCCGGGAAGCCTCCGTGCGTACATTAAAGATGCGCCCTTTTGACGTTCAACTGATTGGGGGCATTGTGCTCCACCAGGGAAAAATTGCTGAAATGAAAACCGGTGAAGGAAAGACCCTGGCTGCCACGCTCCCAGTCTATCTGAATGCCCTGACCGGCCGAGGAGTGCACGTGGTGACTGTAAATGACTACCTGGCCCGGCGTGACACCAAGTGGATGGGGAGCATCTACAATTTTCTGGGCCTGTCGGTCGGGACCGTTGTCCACGGGTTGGACGACTCCCAACGCCAGGAAGCGTACAACGCTGACATTACATACGGAACCAACAACGAGTTCGGGTTTGACTATTTGCGCGATAACATGAAGTTCTCCTTAGAATCAATGGCGCAAAGGGAACCCCACTATGCCATTGTGGATGAGGTGGACAGTATCCTTGTCGATGAGGCCCGGACCCCGCTGATTATTTCGGGCCCGGTTGAACAGGCCGGGGACAGACTGTACGAGGAAGTAAAGCCGCAGGTCATCAAGCTGAAACAACACCAGGACCACATCGTACACACCATGCTGGATGACGCATTGAAAGGGCTTGAAGAAGAAGGCGAGGCAGATAGCACTCTTGAGCTTTTGCTAAAGGTGAAACGGGGAAATCCCAAGAATCCGCAATTTCTGGATTTGATTGCCAAACAGCCAGGCTTGAAGAAAAAGATGGAGAAACTCGAGGGTCAGCTCTCCACAGAGAAATTGCTTCCCCAGATTGATCAGGACCTTCTATGCACCATCGATGAGAATCAAAACCTCGTAGAACTCACAGACAAAGGGCTCAAACTCATCTATGGGGGTCACGCTGATGATTATATCGTACCCGACCTCGACGAAGAGTTGCGAAAGGTCGATGAAAACGACCAGTTGACCAGCATGGAAAAAAGGATACAGCGCCGTAAGGTCGAGGCTTTCTATCTAGAAGCTTCTGAGCGGTTTCATGTCACCCGGCAGTTGATCAAGGCCTACTGGTTGTTTAATAAGGACGTGCAGTACGTGGTCAAGGACGGGCAGGTGGTCATCGTGGATGAGTTTACTGGCAGAATGATGCCCGGCAGACGCTGGAGTGACGGATTGCACCAGGCCGTTGAGGCCAAAGAGGGGGTGACTGTAGCTGAGGAAAACCAGACTCTGGCTACCATCACCTTTCAGAATTACTTCAGGATGTACGACAAATTAGCCGGCATGACCGGTACTGCTGACACCGAGGCCGCCGAATTCAAGAAAATCTATGACCTGGATGTCATCGTAATCCCAACCAATGAACCGATGATTCGGATCGACAATCCAGATGCTATTTACAAGACTGAAGCTGAAAAATTCCAGGCCGCAGTCGAGGAAATCAAGCAACTTCATAAGAAGGGACAGCCCGTGCTTGTGGGGACCATCTCCATAGATAAGTCGGAAAAACTGAGTAAAATGCTGATCAAGGCCAGGATCAAGCACGAGATCTTGAACGCCAAGAATCACGAACGGGAGGCCGAAATTGTGGCCATGGCAGGGCAAAAAGGACATGTGACCATATCTACCAACATGGCTGGCCGCGGTACTGACATTGTCCTCGGAGAAGGGGTCAAGGAACTCGGAGGTCTTCACATCATCGGGACCGAACGGCATGAAAGCCGGCGTGTTGACAACCAACTTCGGGGCCGATCCGGCCGCCAGGGAGACCAGGGCTCCTCACGGTTTTATCTCGCCATGGAGGATGATCTTCTGCGAATATTCGGGGGTGAGCGTATGTCCTCGATCATGGAACGGCTCGGTATGGAAGAAGGTGAGCCGATTGAACATAGCATGATCAGCAAAGCCATAGAAAATGCCCAGCGCAAGGTAGAAGGCCACAACTTTGAAATACGCAAACAGCTTCTGAAGTACGATGATGTTATGAACCAACAGCGTGAGGTGATCTACAAACAACGCCGTGAGGCATTGACCGGCAAAAGTCTCAAGCCCGCTATTGAGGAGATGATAAGGGGGTTGTCGGAAAAGATCACTGACGGATTTGCAGATGAAAAGGTGCTCCCTGAAGAATGGGACTGGAAAGGCTTAAGGGAAGCCGCCTACCACCAGTTTGGTTTCCGCCTCAACACGGGTCGCGATACTATGGACGGCCTCACCCGGGATGGGCTTGCTGAGTCGATCTTTGAATCCGCCATTAAGATATATGAAGAAAAAGAGACGGCCTTTGGGACCGAGGAGTTTCGAAACCTGGAACAGATGATCGTGCTTCAGGTCGTGGATAATCTCTGGAAGGAACATCTTCTTGCCATGGACCACCTGAAAGAAGGCATAGGGCTCCGCGGTTACGCCCAGCAGGACCCACTGGTGGTTTACAAGAAAGAAGGCTTCGAGATGTTCATGGACATGATTGAACATATCAAGGAAGAAACAGTGAGGTTTCTGTTTCGTGTCCAGATCGCTCGACCAGAGGAGATGGCCGCAAAAGAAAAGACCAAGCAGGATCAGCTCGTTTTTTCACACGGTGGAGAGGCTGCCAGGCAGCCGGTACGCCGTTCCAAAAAGAAAGTTGGCCGCAATCAACCCTGCCCGTGCGGGAGCGGGAAAAAATACAAGAAGTGTTGCGGAAGATAGGAAAATTGGGTTGATAGAGTTTATTGGGTTTGTTGAGTTCTTTGAGTTAACCCAACAACCACAAGAAACCGTGTAAACACAAGAAACACAACAACATGCCTTTACAAGTTCAAGGATTTGTTGCCGGTGCGGTTGCTGCCGGGCTAAGAAAGGACGGAAACAAGGATCTGGGCATGATCTTCTCTGAAGTGCCTGCCTGTGCAGCCGGTGTTTTCACGAC
>DAOURD010000201.1:0-4275 GCA_030625295.1 Desulfobacterales bacterium
GCCCACAAAAGAGGTCAGGAACATGGAGATGATGATGGTCAACACAAGAATCAACCAGTTGGGCAATGCAACAGCCCCCATTGAGGCGAGCGCTACCAGCCCGCTTGCCACCCCGAAGCCGATGTAAGCCCCGACCATGAAGATATCGCCGTGAGCAAAGTTAAAAAGCATGAGCACACCGTACACCATGGAGTATCCGAGTGCGATCAAGGCGTAGAAGCTGCCCCACTGCAGGGCGTTGACCAGGTTTTGGAAGAAAAATACCATGGCTTTTACTTACGGGCAGACAGACTTGTAGAACTCAAACTCGCCTTTGTCGCTGATCCTTACGATGACGGCACACTTGATCGGGTCGCCATCTTCGGTGAAGGTCATCCGGCCCGTGATGCCGTCGAATTTCTTGATCCGAGCCAGGGCATCTCGGACACACTGGCGGTCCTTTTCCAGATTTCCGGTGATCGTGCCGCAAGCCTGAATAGCCTCTTGAACAATGAGCAGGGAGTCCCAGGTGAGGGCGGCCGCATCATCAGGCACGTACCCGTACTCCTTTTTGTAGCGATCGATGAATGCCTTGGTTGCGCCCGTTGCACCGGCAGCCGCGTAGTGGGTGCTGAAGAAGAGCCCATAGCACTCTTTCCCACAGAGTTCTACTGTCTCTGCCGAACCCCAACTGTCACTGCCCACAATCGGTTTATTCCACCCCAATTCGTGGGCCTGCTGCACGATTAAGGCCACCTCATTATAGTACTGCGGGGTGAAGATTACCTCAGCGCCTGATCTTATGATCTTCGTCAACTGGGAACTAAAGTCGGGGCCCTTGGTGGTGAAGCTCTCAAAGGCTACCACGGAGCCACCGCCGTGCATGCCTTCCCATGCCTTTTTGAAGAACTCCGCGAGCCCCTTGGGGTAATCACTCGCCACGTCGTATAGGACCGCGGCTTTTTTAAATCGGAACTCCTCTGTGATGAAATTGGCCAACACCGGCCCTTGGAAGGGGTCAAGGAAGCAGCCGCGGAAGACATAAGGCCGGTCCTTGGTAGTGTCGGGGTTTGTGGACCATGGACTAATCATAGGGGTTTTGTAGTTGTTAGCCACATCACCTGCGGGCACCGCCTGCTTGGAGGCCTGAGGTCCAACAATAACCAGCACTTCGTCCTCGGTAATCATCTTGGTGTTGACCTTAACAGCCGATTCCGCCCTGGATTCGTTGTCCTCAATGACCAGCTCGACTTGGTACATCTTCGTCCCAACCTTGAGGCCACCCGCTACTTCAATGTCTGCGAGCCACATCCGGGCCGTAAACTTTGTCCCTTCGCCCACTTTGGGGATATCGCCTGTGATAGGCGCGTTGATGCCGACCTTGATGATGTCTTTCCCGCACCAGGCAGATGGCGCAAAGGTCAGTGCAAACAAGATCATGGGCAAAAGAACCTCAAATTGCTTTTTCATAACGTCATCCTCCCCCTTTGTGATGTGATCTGGTGTTTGTTAGTCGTTGAGAGAAAGAGTAATAATAGAGCCTATAATACAGAGAAAAGGGCATTTCAACATTCATAAATATACACTGCTGCACTTGAATTGACACAAGTGCGCGGCTCGGCTATATTTCAGTCTTACAAAATTATCTAAGAGACAGGAAACAGTGGCTTGATGAAAAAAAAGGCTCCACATAAATCCGGATTTATTGCCATCATGGGTGCGCCCAATGTGGGCAAATCCACCCTGCTGAACCAGCTTCTCGGACAAAAGATCGCCATTACCTCGGAAAAGCCACAGACCACCCGCCACCGCATCCTGGGCGTGGCCCATCTGCCCGGGGCCCAGCTTATCTTTCTGGATACCCCTGGTATTCATCGGGCGAGGGGGCCGTTGAATGTGCGCATGGTGGAGGTGGCCCTGAAGGTTCTGGGGGATGTAGATTTGGTCGTGTTCATTACAGATGCGACCTATCCGGATAATCCATCAGATGAAATCATCCTTGACTCTTTGAAAAAGAGAAACCTGCCGGTCATTCTTGCCATTAACAAGGTTGACCTTGTAAACAAGGAAACACTCCTTCCCCTAATAGAACAGTGGCATGAAGCCTATCCTTTCCGCGCCATCGTTCCCATCTCGGCTCTTGAGCGTATCCAGATTGATGACCTTGTGTCAGAGATGGTTGCCGTGCTACCCGAGGGGCCACAGTATTATCCGGAAGACAGCGTCACGGATTTGCCGGAACGCTTTATCGCGGCAGAGATGATACGGGAAAAAGTATTCCGCCTGACCGGCCAGGAGATTCCTTACGGTGTGGCCGTTACGGTGGAGTCCTTCAAGGAGCGGCCCGGGAAAAATCTCATTGACATCCAGGCCACAATACACGTGGAGCGCGAGTCTCAAAAACCGATCATCATTGGCAAGTCAGGAAGAATGCTCAAACGGATCGGGGAGCAGGCCAGACAGGACATCGAGCTCATGGTGGGGTGCAAAGTGTTTTTAAAGTTATGGGTTCGGGTTCAGAAGAACTGGACGCGGGATGAGAGAGCGATCAGGAGATTTGGATACTGACATGATCCTGTCATTTTATCCGAACATAGTGGCCCACAAGAACATCCTTTGCGCTGGCCGGCTGCCAAATGATCGGGATCGAGCTGCTATCTGCCAGGCCCAGGCCGTTATTCTCCCTCAGGGGTGCAGTGAAGCCCTTTACAGGATGTGCCGCAAGCACTGCGCCCATGTCTTTCCCAACTATGATGCCCGCTTTGATTTCCAGGGCAAACTCGGCCAGGCCCGGCTGTTTCAAAAGGTGGTGGCGCCGTTTCCCCGCACCTATCCCTTTGAGACGGTTTCTTTGTACTACGATCATTTTGGTAAAAACGCTCACAAGGGGCCTCTGGGTTTTCCCTCTGTTTTCAAATTCGACTGGGGCGGTGAGGGTGAGGGGGTCTTTTTGCTCAGGACACCCGAGGCCCTGGAACAGGCCCTTCAAAGAGCGCAAGTCTCAGAGCAAAGCGGACAGAAAGGCTTTTTGCTTCAGGAATATGTTCCTTGCGGTGGTCGGAGTCTCCGTGTTGTGGTGATCGGAGACGAATTTTTCAGCTACTGGCGCGTGCAGCAAGATCCATCACAGTTTCTGACCAATCTGAAGGCCGGGGCTATCATTGATCATGAGTCAGGCCCCGAGCTTCAGGAGGCAGGGGTGGCTGTAGTATCTGATTTTTGTTCGAAGACCGGGATCAACCTCGCAGGTTTTGACCTTCTCTTTCCAGAAAACCATAAGGAGGCTTCCCCCTTTTTCCTGGAGATCAACTATTTTTTTGGCAGGCGAGGCTTGGGAGGATCTCTTAAGTACTATGACCTGGTGGACAGAGCGGTCAGGGGCTGGTTAAACACCCTTGGGTTAGGCCTTTGAACCTCTAACCCGGATAAACCGGAATTTAGGAATTGTGGTGCAAAACGGGGACGTTCATAACTAAATAAGTAACTCAGTCACCTTCTCCGCAGACTACGGCGCACCGCAGTCCTTGTTCGAAAGCTTCAGCAGGTACTATGAAGCTGTCCGACTTCCCGCAACCGTTCATCGCCGTCGTACTCCTTAGATTCACGGCGCGGACCTCGCTGTGCCACCAGACAAGGCCAGTTCGCGGGATCTCCCGGTCCTCGTGCATAGAGCTTCCACGCATGCGCAGGGTTTCTGACTCCGCGGGTCCAGTGGGCGAGTCGCTGCATAACGCCGCTTTCCCTGTCAACGCTTGACGTGCAGCCTCACGCCTGCCCACACATGACTCGGGGCCATGATGGAGTAGCTACTCCTTTCATGTAGGGTTCTTTCATCCCCTACTCTATGCCAGTTTATCCTGGCGCTTTCTGGATGTCCCCTTATCCTCTATTGCTTTAGACCCTAATGAAGGGTGCCGTAGTAAATCAGATTCTCACTTTGATTGGCAATGTAAAGAGTTTTTCTCCAGCGGTTATATGCCAAACCATCAACTCGATGGTTTCCTTTCCCGGGAGCTTTGAAACGGCAAACAACATTAAGGGAGTTCTTTTCGAAAACGATGATCTCATTCTGGAAAGGGTCTCCGGCAAAAAGCAGGTTGCGACCATCACTCGTTAGGGCACGACAACGTCCTCCTCCTGGTACAGGAAAGGACCGTATAACGGCGCCATTCGAAGGGTTCAATTGATAAATCTTCGATATGATTGAGTAATAGATATACTTCCCATCGCAGGTCATTCCTTCTCCCCTTCCGTGTGGAGCTTTTATCGAACTCACCTGCGCGCCACTTGTTGGAT
>DAOURD010000077.1:0-6016 GCA_030625295.1 Desulfobacterales bacterium
GAGTATGGTTCCGGCCACTTCAACATCTCTGTAAAGGACGGGTTTCGGCTCCCGCAATGCTGCTTGACTAAAAACTGAAAAGCCGTTAATACCTTTCCCATGAAGCAAGAACTTGCCTTTCTAATCCGGCAGGCCCTGCAATCTGCTTTTGAGGCTGGGACCCTTCAACAGAAAGACATCCCACGAATAGACCTGGAGATTCCCAAGATTGTGGCCCATGGTGACTTTAGCACCAATATTGCCATGACGATGGCGGTATCTCAAAAGAGAGCGCCCCGGGAAATCGCAAAGGTCATCATTGATCACATTGAGGACCCCGATCATTTGCTCTCAAAGACTCAAGTGGCAGGACCCGGGTTTATCAACTTCTTCATTGCCCTGGACAAGTGGCACGAGATTCTTAAAACCGTGTCTGAGGAGGACACAGGCTACGGCACCTCACAGGTCGGCCTTGGAAAAAGGGTGCAGATCGAATTCCTGAGCGCCAATCCCACCGGCCCTCTCCATGTGGGCCACGGACGATGTGCTGCGGTCGGAGACACCCTGGCAGCAGTGTTGAAGGCGGCGGGCTATGAGGTTGAGAAGGAATACTATGTGAACGATTCCGGACGTCAGATCCGTACCCTTGGTGAATCCGTATTTATTCGCTATCAGCAGCTCCTTGGAAAAACCGTCGATTTGCCAGCAGAGGACTATCAGGGAACTTACATCAAGGATTTGGCCCGCATACTCCTTGATCAAGAAGGGGAACGCTTGCTGGACATGCCCGAGGAGGAGGCCGTCACACTTTGTGCCAGATTTGCGGCCACGAGAATCCTTGCAGAGATCCGGGAAGACCTGGTGGCCTTTGGTGTCTCCTTTGGCCACTGGTTCAGTGAGCAGTCCCTCTATGACTCAGGTGCTGTCCAGGCCGTAATTCAAGATCTCAAAAGCCAGGATATCGTCTATGAACATGATGGGGCCCTGTGGTTTCGGACCAAAGACTTTGGTGATGAAAAGGACCGGGTCGTGGTTCGGGCCAATGGCTTGACTACATACTTTGCCTCAGATATTGCCTATCATAAAGACAAGTTTGAGCGGAAGTTCGACCGCATCATCGATATCTGGGGAGCAGATCACCACGGCTACGTTTCTCGCGTCTCAGCTTCGATCCGGGCCCTTGGATACGACGGAGATCGGTTTCAGGTCCTTCTCATTCAATTGGTTAACCTCCTTCGAGGCGGCAAACCCGTGACCATGTCAACACGGGCCGGCGAATTCGTTACCCTGAGGGAGGTCATAGATGAGGTGGGGCGGGATGCGGCACGCTTTTTGTTCTTATTGCGCCATTATGAGAGTCCGCTTGACTTTGATCTGGAACTGGCCAAAAAGCAGTCTAATGATAATCCGGTCTACTATGTGCAATACGTCCATGCAAGAATTTCCAATATTCTCAAAAAAGCCGAGGAACGGGGTTACAAGGAGATTGACTGGCACGACGACTTCTCCAGGATATTGACTCTTCCTGAGGAGATCCGGCTAATAAAGCTCATGGCCCGTTACCCAGATGTCGTGGCCAGAAGCGCCCGTTTGATGGAGCCTCATCGTATCCCGTTCTACATGAAAGAATTATCAGCAGCCTTTCATGCCTACTATCACGACCGCAACAAGCACAAGGTGGTAAGTGATGATGCCAAACTCTCCGCAGCAAGGCTATACCTGGTCTCTGCTATCCGGATCATCATAAGGAATGGGCTGGCCCTGATGGGCGTGTCGGCACCGGAAAGCATGTAAATGCAAATCTTGCATCCAGTGGTGGCAAAAAAACGAGCAAACAAACAAAAACCGTCAGGGCAAAAAAAGCGTGCCCCTATTCAGCTCACGCGCAAACAGCTTTTTCTTTGGTTGGGGCTCGCCTTTCTTGCGATAGTTTGGATGTTCGCCCTGGGTATTTTAGTGGGGCGCGGTCTTTCTCCGGTCCGTTTTGATGTGCCAAAACTCAAAAAAGAGCTCATGGCTCTGAAACAGGAGGCATTGAAAAGAGATCAGGCACGCTTCAAGGTTGAAACAGATTACCTTTCCGGGAACCCGGACCTTGATTTTTACAAAATCCTTACAGATAAGAAGGAAGAGGCCCGTCTCAAGTTTGCAAAAGCTTATAAGCAGACCGCAAAGCCCGACGTAAAATCTCCGGAAGTCTTTAAGCCAAAGAAGATGGGAGGGCGGGGGCTCTTGACCATCCAGGTCGCATCGTTAAAGAATGCCAGGAAGGCCAGGCAGGAGGTAGCCCGTCTTAAACGTAAAGGGTATGAGGCATATGAGGTAACGGTAAACGTGCCTGGAAAGGGGACCTATCATAGGGTGCGGGTGGGCCATTTTGCGGATTCCAGCGAGGCCGGCCGGGTAGCTGCAAGGCTTAAGCAGGATAAACTTGAAACAATGATTGTAAGGGAGTGAAGGGGGTATTGTCATGAAGATTACCAGGGAAGAGGTCGTCCATGTAGCAAAATTGGCCCGGCTGAATCTTGATGAGGAGGCCATAGAGCTCTATACCAGGCAATTAGGAGACATCCTGACCTATATGGACACCCTCAACCGTGTTGACACCAAGGATGTACCTCCCACCTCTCATGCCATTTTCATAAACAACGCGTTTCGTGAGGATGAGGTCAAGGCCTCCGTTCCTGTAGAACGCGCTTTGGCGAACGCTCCCCAGTCTGAAGATGGAAGCTTTGTAGTGCCAAAGGTAATAGGGTAAGGTCTCGGAATTTGAACAACCTGTTGCAATCACGCAGCTTTTGGTAGCCATCTATTTATGCAATCGACATGGAATGTTGGAATGTTGGAATGTTGGAATAATGGAATATTGGGTCCAAAAGCGGAAGAAAGCATTTTTTAGTCTTTTTCCCTCTATGCCCATCATTCCATCATTCCATTATTCCATTATTCCAATTGCGTAGCGAAGCGGAGCCAAGTTTTGGATCTGTATCGATTAACCATACACGAAACCCATGATCTCCTGACGAGGGGAGAGGTCACTTCTGTAGAGCTAACCTCTGCGGTTTTTGACCGCATAGGACAGGTTGAGGACAGGACCGGGGCCTACCTCATGTTAGTGAAGGACCGGGCTATGGCTGAAGCTGAAGCTGCAGACGAGGTGATCAGACAGGGCACCGGTGGGCCGCTTACAGGTGTCCCGCTGGCTATTAAAGATATTCTCTGCACAGAGGGGATCAGAACGACCTGTGGCTCGAAGATATTGGAAAACTTCATCCCACCTTATAGCAGCACGGTTGTAAACAAACTCAAGAAGGCCTATGCCGTCATTGTCGGGAAAACCAATATGGATGAATTCGCGATGGGTTCCTCCACCGAACACTCAGCCTTCATGGTAACCCGGAACCCGTGGGATTTGACACGGATTCCCGGAGGCTCCAGTGGGGGCTCGGCAGCATCTGTAGCTGCTGATGAATGCATCGGGGCGATTGGCACCGATACAGGAGGGTCCATACGACAGCCGGCTTCTCATTGTGGCGTGGTGGGCCTAAAACCGACGTACGGCCGGGTATCGCGTTTTGGCCTTGTCGCATTTGCCTCCTCCCTTGACCAGATCGGTCCCATCACCAAAGATGTGACCGATTGTGCGATTCTCATGAATGAAATCTGCGGCTATGATCCGAATGACTCAACATCCGTGCCACGGGAGGTCCCGGACTATACCGGGGCATTGCAAGCGGGCCTCAAGGGGCTTGTGGTTGGCATACCCAGGGAGTATTTTGCTGGGGGGCTGGATGAGGATGTGGCCCAAGCGGTTAATGCTGCGATTAAGGTGATTGAGGGGCTCGGGGCAACCTCAAAGTCTGTCTCGCTTCCCCATACAGAATATGCCGTGGCCGTCTATTATCTCATCGCACCTGCCGAGGCAAGCTCAAACCTTGCCCGATACGATGGCGTGAGATACGGTTTTCGAGACAAGGAAGCCGAAGAATTGATCCAAATGTATAGAGATACCCGATCAAAAGGATTTGGATCTGAAGTACAGCGACGGATCATCATCGGCACTTATGCCCTGTCGGCAGGGTACTATGATGCTTACTACGGAAAGGCATCCCGGGTCCGAACCCTGATTATGCAGGACTTCAATCAAGCCTTTGAAACCTGCGATGTGTTGGTTGCGCCAGTGGCCCCCACACCTGCCTTCAGGCTTGGAGAGAAACTGGACGATCCCCTTGCTATGTATCTGTCAGACATTTTTACCCTGCCGGCCAGCTTAGCTGGAATAGCCGGAATTTCGGTACCGTGTGGATTCAGCAAGGATGGGCTCCCGATTGGGCTACAGATCTTGAGCAAACATTTTGATGAGGAAAAGCTCATCAGGGTGGCATACAATTTTGAACAGGCAACTGATTTCCATACCAAAAGACCAGAGCTGTGACCAAAACAACAGTGAGGTAAACCAACATGAGCATTCAGCCTGAAGGTGAAGACTTAAGAAAGGCAACGAAGTGGATATCAGATAAGATCCGCTATGAACCAAATGTGAGCCTGGCCAAGGCAATCGAGGAGGCATGTGTGAAGTTTGACTTATCACCAAAGGATGCCGAATTCATGATGCGCTTCTTTTCTGAAAAGGCAAAAGGGTAAGAGGACTTTAGGCACTATCTTCCTGAAAGATGCCACGTATAAGAATACTCCCTGAAATATTATCCAACAAGATCAGTGCTGGTGAGGTGGTTGAGCGTCCGGCTTCGGTTGTCAAAGAGCTTATAGAGAATGCCATTGATGCCGAAAGCACCAAGGTCGTGATGGAAATCAAAAAGGGTGGACGTGCCCTCATTCGAGTCTCTGACAACGGCGTTGGGATGGATCGGGACGATGCGCTCCTGTCCATAGAGCGCTATGCGACCAGCAAGATCTATGACGAAAAAGATCTTTTTTCCATAGCCACACTTGGATTCAGGGGAGAGGCCCTTCCGAGCATAGCATCTGTTTCAGACATGGAGATTGTGACCAGGGCAGCGTCATCTGAAGTGGGGACCAGAATCATTGTTGCCGGTGGAAAAATCAAGGAAGTTGCTGAGACCGGGGCTCCTAAGGGGACAATGATTTCGGTGAATCGTTTGTTTTTCAACACGCCTGCCAGACGAAAGTACCTAAAAACGGAGCAGACCGAGATGGGCCACATCAGCGACACGGTTGCACGCATGGCCCTTGCCTGGTCAGGCATCCACTTCAAGTTTTCACACAATGGAAGGGTCCTTGTGAACTGGAGTTCCACCCCAACCCCCCTTCATCGGATAGTCGATGTGTTAGGGGAGGATTTGGAAGACCGTTTGTACGAAGTGGACTACAAGGGCGGCAACGTCCGGGTCCACGGGTTTGTGGCCTCTCCGGATATCTCGCGAACCACCTCCCGAGGATCATACGTTTACGTCAATGGACGGTTTGTCCGGGACAAGGTGCTCGATCATGCTGTCATGGAAGCCTATGCAGGGCGCCTGATGAAAGGGAAGTTCCCCCTGGTGGTGCTGTTCGTGAACCTCGCCCATGATCAGGTGGATGTGAATGTCCATCCCACCAAGTACTCGGTTCGGTTTGAAGCCCCAAAGCAGGTCCACGATGTCGTTGCAAGGGCTGTATCAGAAAGCTTGCAGAGATTTGATCGTCCCAGATGGGGACAAACCCAAATTGTGAAACCAATGCGACGACCGATCCCGTACAGGCTTTCTCCACCTCGCGGAGCAGTCAGTGAGCCCAAATCCGAACCGACGTCTCCGACATTCAGCCACGCGCCTGAGGCCGCGCCACCCCTGTGGCCTGAAAGATATTTTGCCTCCCTCAGGATCATCGGCCAGTTCCACAACACCTACATCGTTTGCGAGTCTGAAGATGGACTCGTACTGATCGATCAGCATGCTGCCCATGAGCGCGTCGTTTTCGAGTCCCTCAAGGCTGCCTACAGCCGCTCGGCTATTACCACCCAGGGGTTGTTGGTCCCTGAGACCATCGACTTGAATCATCGGGAAGCCGGCATCCT
>DAOURD010000096.1:0-5749 GCA_030625295.1 Desulfobacterales bacterium
GTAGATACCGGATGAGCAAGAAGTAATAGAACAAGTTATGGGAATCTAAGAATCTCCCAAGCTGTTTGTTTCGTCCATATACTAATTTGAAAACATCCAGCATCAAGTATCCAGTATCCAGTATCAGATTGTATAGTACCTCAATGGCAATCACGGGAATAATCTCCCAGGGAAAACACGAATCTTACAACCATGGCACTAATACGCCTTGGCAAAAACCACTCGCCGGGGGCTCCTATCCCCGCAAGCGATACATCTTCCGGTCTCGTTTTCAGCATCCGAGGGAATGCAGCGAATCGTCACACTCAGGTCTCTCTTGATCTTTTCTTCACATATTTGATTTCCACACCAGTGGGCAAGGGCAAAGCCTCCGTGGATATCGGGTCTTTCCGGGTTCTGGGGTGTGAAAAAGGCAAAAAAATCCTTTTTGGAATCAATCTGTGTGGTGTTTTCTTCCCTGAACTGCAAGGCCCGATCAAAGAGGTTCTTTTGCATCTCATCTAACATCGGAGAAATGGTTTTGATAAACTGATCACGTGGGATCGATTCCTTTTCTCTCGGCCCCCTGTCTCTTCGACCCACAAAGACCGAGTTCCGGGCAATATCCCTCGGGCCTATCTCCACACGGAGCGGTATCCCTTTCTTGATCCAGTCCCACACTCTGCCTCCGCCCGTCTCCCTGTCATCGATTTCAACTTCGATCTTACGATCATGGTAATGTTGCCCTCTTAGCTCCGTGGCAAGGGTGTGGGTAAAGTCCATGACCGTGCTTCTGTCGCCGGCTTTCTTAATGATGGGCATTAAGGCCACGTGAGATGATGCTATCATGGGTGGAAGTACCAACCCGTTGTCATCGCCGTGCATCATGATGATCGCGCCGATCAGACGTGTAGAAACACCCCACGATGTGGTCCACGCATACTCTTCCTTTTTCTGCGCAGACTGGTATTTGATCTCAGAGGCCCTTGCAAAATTTTGTCCCAGAAAGTGGGAAGTCCCGGCCTGCAATGCCTTTCGATCCTGCATCATGGCCTCCACTGTATAGGTGTTGACCGCCCCCGGGAACCGCTCAGAGGCCGTCTTTTCGCCCTTGATCACCGGGATGGCAAAATAGCTTTCTGCAAGTTTCGCATAGATATCAAGCATCTGAAGGGTTCTCTCCATAGCCTCGTTTGCACTGACATGAGCCGTGTGCCCTTCTTGCCAGAGGAACTCACTCGTTCTCAAAAAAATACGTGTCCTCATTTCCCACCTGACCACATTACACCACTGGTTGATGAGCAGGGGCAAATCCCGATAGCTGCTCACCCACCTTGAGAAAGACTCTCCTATGATCGTCTCGGATGTTGGCCTCACCACCAGAGGCTCCTCTAACGGCCCTGCAGGAACAAGGCTCCCATCTTCGCCTTCTTCCAAACGGTGATGGGTGACCACGGCACATTCCTTGGCAAAGCCCTCCACATGTTCTGCTTCTTTTTCAAGAAACCGCTTCGGAATAAACAGGGGGAAATAGGCATTCTTTACTCCTGTCTCCTTGAACATGCCATCCAATACGCCCCTGATGTTTTCCCAAATGGCATAGCCCCACGGCTTAATGACCATGCATCCCCGCACTGGTGAATTTTCAGCCAGATCAGATGCCTTCACCACCTGCTGATACCATTCCGGGTAGTCTTCAGCCCTTGTTGGCGTTATGGCAGTCTTTGCCTGTTTTCCCATATTGCTCCCTCAATTCCTTAATTCCTCAATCCCTCAATCTCCAACACTTTCGTATTTCTCAACCTCTTTCAGCAGAACCTCAACCAGCTTGCCCTCCGGCACTTTGCGTACTACCTTCCCCTTTTTGAAAAGGACCCCGTGACCTTTGCCGCCTGCGATCCCGATGTCAGCCTCCCGTGCCTCCCCTGGTCCGTTCACCACGCATCCCATGATGGCAAGCTGAACAGGGGTAGTCATGGTAAGCAGGGCCGATTCCACGCGCTCAACAATCTCAACCAGGTCAATCTCACACCGGCCGCACGTGGGACATGAAACGATTTCCGGACCACGCTGACGGATTTTCAATGCCTTTAATATCTCATAGCCCACCCGGACCTCATCCACAGGGTCCCGGGTAAGGGAGACCCGGATGGTGTCACCAATCCCCTCGGCAAGGAGGATACCAATACCCAGGGCGGACTTAACAGTGCCTGAGAACAGGCTGCCCGCTTCGGTAACACCCACATGGAGAGGGAGGTCCGTCTCAGAAGAAAGCAACCGGTAGGCTTCCACGGTTCTCAGCACGTCCGATGCCTTGATGGAGACCTTGATGTCGTGAAAACCAAACGATCTGAGCAACTCCACGTGCCTTAAGGCGCTCTCCACCATGGCCTGAGGAGTGACTCCGCCGTGTTTCTTGAGGAGGTCTTTTTCAAGTGAACCTGCGTTGACCCCCACGCGGATAGGAATGCCTTGCTCCATGGCTTCTTTGGCAACGGCCTCCACCTTCCTGGCCGCCCCGATATTGCCCGGATTGATGCGCAGGCCGTCTGCGCCCGCCTTGATTGCTGCCATGGCCAATCGGTAGTCGAAATGAATATCGGCGATCAGGGGGATGGAGATCTCTTTCTTGATGGATGTGATTGCCTCTGCGGCTGCCTGATCCGGTACTGCTACGCGGACAAGCTCGCAGCCCACGGCCTCCAGGCGGTAAATCTGTGCCACCGTGGCACCAACATCGTGGGTGAAGGTATTGGTCATGGACTGGACGGTAATTGGCGCGCCACCACCGATTTTGACCCCGCCAATCGATATCTGTCTGGTCTTTTTGCGTCTTGCAACGATAGACATGAACCTGGCTCCGCTTCCCTTATTCCATCATTCCCTGATTGAGCTTGCAATAGAGCAAATAAATATGTATAAGTTCAATGGCTTGTAGTAATATTAATTTTTAAGATTAGCAAACTTCTGCCTTTTCTTCAAGCAAAATAAAGGCGTGCTTATGCGCTATGAAGGTCCGATATATCGTCCACCCAGTGAGGCCGATTCTTTGCTGATCCAGGCCACGATCGGGTGCCCTCATAACCGATGCACATTCTGCATGGTATATAAGAACGGACCCAGGTACCGCGCCCGGCCGGTCAATGATATCAAGGAAGATATGTTGGAAGCCAGAAGGGTTTACGGCCCCCATGTCCGGACCCTGTTTCTCCCGGCTGGCAATACCATAGCGATGAAGACAGAAGACCTGGCCGAAATATGCTGTTTTGCCAGAGCCACTTTTGCAACCCTTGAGCGGATCACGGTTTACGGGTCCTCGCAGTTTATTCACAAGAAGGGGCCGGGGCAGCTTGAAGAACTGGCGCGAGCCGGGCTTGGGCGGATTCATGTGGGGCTCGAATCGGGCGATGACATCACGCTAAAACGTATTCGCAAGGGAACAAATGCCCGGCAGCACATAGAGGCAGGCGGGTGGCTCATGGCTGCGGGCATTGAACTCAGCCTTTATGCAATCTTAGGCATTGGAGGCCGGGAAAGGACCGGCGAGCATGCCGAGGAAACTGCTCGCGTGATCAATCAAATTGGGCCCGACTTTGTGCGGCTTCGCACCTTTGTGCCCAAGATCAACACACCCCTTTTGGAAGACGTCATGGCAGGCCGCTTTCAAATGCTCGGCCCTCATGGCGTGTTAAAGGAAACAAGAAACCTCCTTGAACACCTTACGATAAGCACGACCCTTACCAGCGATCACTACACGAACTACATCAACCTGCACGGCCGCCTGCCCCAGGACAAGCCAAAGCTACTGGATCAAATAAGCCGCGCCCTCAAACGGGATGAGTATGAGTACAGGCCGTTTTTTGTCGGGACAGAGTAGCAGATAGCAATTGTCGATATTCGGATTTTGAAATTGTTTGCGGCTTACGCCTTGAAAACAGTCCGGATTTGCGGCTTACGCCTTGAAAACAGTACGGATTTAGGAAGTCTGCTTTGTCTTTCCTATCTTCTTGACCCGTTGAGCACTTGTTGTAAGACTACATTGGTATTCTGTTCCAGGTGACCCATAATCTCAGCGAGGGTTTTAAGGTAAGTCAGACTCTTTCTTGATTTTTCCTGGTAGGGAAGATTGAGGGAAGGGCCTTCGAGAATCAGGACTAATCTATCAAGGAACTGGGAATCTAGCCGGTCTGTGTCTCTGTAAATGAGGTCCGTCCACTCCTTCTTTGAACTTTCGATCATCTTGTCGTAGGCTGCAAGAATATCCGGGTCTTTCCCGAGGTAAAGAGATCTTTTTAGTTGATCAATACCGCGACGGATCTCTTTTACCCGTTCCTCATCCATGGGTTTCTCGGCGAGCAGTTTATTCCATCTCTCCTCTATCTGCATACGCACCCAGTTTTCACCCCGCTCAGGAGGTAGCGACAGGTCCAAGAATCGGTTCTGAACCCGCATGAGGTCTTTTCCCTGCTGATTAGATCCTTCGGCCATGCTCCTCAGTGCTTCATTCAACACATGAACCGCTTCTTGCTTCATTCCCTTTTGATCCGAGTGCTCTAACAGAACTCGTTCCCATTGATCTCTCAGGAATCCCAGTTCCAGTTTGATGAGCGAGAAAATGAAACCAGATTTGGCAATGGCGTTCCGTAGCGAGTGCGCAAGGACATTACAGGAATTTATCTTGTCGTCTGCCAGTTGGCGCATCGCTTCAACGGACTGCTGGCGCAACTGGTAGGAAAGGAGTTCTGTGCCGAGAGCCCGGGATAGTCTTTTGATGATCCTGGTCTCCGGGCTGCCTATCTTGATGGTATGAGGGCGGAAATGAATCTTTATGACGGCTGCCACTACGTATTCGTTACTCTGCCAGATGATTTCGCCTTTATAGTTTCTGGGGTATTGCAGGCATGGCTCGTTTCCAAAGTATAAATCCTCTTTTCGGATCAATACGGGTTCCATGTGGTGGAAATCTTCCCAGACGCCTTCCACCTGAAGCCTGACACTCCGACTGTCATTTCTGGGATTCTCCGCTGTCCAGCTCTTCTGCTTTTCCACACACCATGCCATCGCTTCCAAGGCACGGCCCGGTTCATCTCTGTATTCAATCCAGGGTTTTCCGGGAGGGTTATAATCAGACCTTTCCGGGAGACCCCAGGAGATGGTCTTTCTTTCCTCATCGATGACGCCAGACGTAATCCGCTTTGCGATCATCTCAGGAGGACGGCCTATTTCGTAAACGGTCCCCTTATAGGCATTGGGAAGGCAAAATAAGATGGTCTCGATGATATTCTTGCAGGCCCTTTCCAGGACCGCTTTGTCGACTTCTGTCGCCAATTTCTCTTTTCCTCGTATTCTTTAGCAGAACTTAACCGCCTGTAGCGGAGGTTTTTTTGGATGGGATTAACAAGATTAACAAGATTTTTTCATATTTTTTAATCCTGAACATCCCTGCCCCAGACCTGGTTTTTGAACGGAACAGCTTGTTCTCCGGCTGTCGCGCCAGGGCAGGCCTGTCTATCCTGTCTAAGTATCAAGTTCCCGCAAGAATTATGCAAGATCTTTAGGCCAGGAATATCAGCATGGATTCTAAATAGTTAGCTCAACTACATAGCAGGGCAAAGAGTACCAAAGTACCACTATTGTGAAATAACATGCCAGTTCTATGAAAAGTCTTGCATACTTTTAGGGCAATACAAGTGACGGAAAAAAAAGGCGAGCTTTTTTTATGGCAAGAGGGTCACCCCTAGAGGTCTTAAGGATGTTTGATCGGGTAAGG
>DAOURD010000080.1:0-5982 GCA_030625295.1 Desulfobacterales bacterium
GTAGATAACGGTGTCGTAGTCTTTTAGAAAAAGGGTCTTTCTTTGAAAAGTCCTGGCAAGTTTATACTGCCTCCAGATGGGAAGCCGAGTATAGGATCGAAGGTCGTATTCTTTTCCCACAAATGCAAAACTTTTGAAATAAGGATGATTTTGAACCTTGAACCCGTAGCCCAGGTCTGTGAAAAACTCGCGAGCCAGAACCAGACAGAGACGTCCACCCCCTTCGGCTGATTCGAAATAATCATGGAGGATTATGTTCATCAAAAGACTTTCATGAAGTCCCGATAGGCTTTAAAAAGAGGCCTGATCAAATACCACTCCCGCCGCTTCGCTATCATTATGAGTTTGCCCACAAAACGGCATACCATGGCTATCGGCAAAGCCCATGGATAAAACCTTCGGGTGAATTTCAGCGTGCTTAGATTTTCATGATAATTGGCAAAGGCAATTCTCTTGCTATCCGAGGAATCGGGCCGACCAATGGTACTGCTCCCCTTGTGAAAGACAGTGCTATCCGGACACCAGCCGATTTCAAACCCGGCTCTTTTAGCCCTCTCACAAAAATCGAGTTCCTCGTAAAAAAGGAAATATTCTTCATTGAGCAGTCCAACCCTTTCAAAAACCTTTGCGCGGATGAACATGGAAGTCCCATAGACATAGTCAAGGCGAACTTTCGGTTTGTGACGCAAGAGATCATCCAGGATTTCATTTGCAAAGAGGGGGCGGAATATGGTTGTCAGTGGATAATACCTGCAACCACCCGCGCACTGGACCCGTTCTTTCCTTTCAAAGTGGACGACGGTGCTGCCCAGAATTCCAACGTCTGCATGACTTCGAGCGTAAACCAAAAGGCTATATAAAGCCTGTGGATGAACAACTGTATCGTTGTTTAATATCCAGACATACTCATAAGCGCCTTGGGAAAGCACAAAGCGGATGCCGGTGTTGTTGCCGCCTGCGTAGCCCAGGTTGGAATGGTTCTGTATAAAGATAAACGGGCAAGGCAAAGACTTTCCGGCAATATAAGTATCCTGGTCTAACACCAGGATGGAAGAAGAATTGTAATGCTTCCTGGCCCAGAAGAGGATTTTCTCACGAGATCCATCAGAAGAAGCGTTATCACAGACTATGATGGTTTCGATACAGGGCTCCAAAAGCAGAACGGACTCCAGACATTCAATGGTATCCTGCCACCCGTTCCAGTTTAAGATTATCGCGCAGACTTCAGACATGTATTTGCTTTTCCCTGCCCCTTAGGCGATGATTTCCCTGTAACAGATGATGAGAGAATTGCAATCCTTATTCGGTGCTCATTGCTCCAGGATATTACTAAAATAGTCCAAGGTTTCTTTTGCTTCCCGTTTGTAACAATAAGCCTTTACAGTACTAAAGCCTGCCTTTACCAACCGCTGTTTCAACTCTGAATCCTTGAGTATTTTTATGATTGCCTGAGCAAAAGCTTCCGGCTGTTTGGGAGGTACAACAAGCGAGTTCTCGCCATCCTTCGCATACTCAGTAACCCCACCCACACCTGTTAATACACAGGCTGCACCGCACGCCATGGCTTCAAGCCCGCAACGGCCAAACCCCTGAAAGTCAGAACCATCCAGAAAGACATCGGCCTCGGAGTAAAGCCTGGCAAGCTGATCTTGAATAGTGACAACCCCCTCATCACGGTAGTCAAATGGGATATGTTGGGAAGCAAGAAAACGGTCTCCAAAGAAAATAATCTCAACTTCGGGCATCGTCCGCTTGACTTGACCCAATGCTTCCATTGTTGGTTGAAAGCCACGCCTTGGCATACGGGGGCGAGCCATTGCCAATATGGATTGACCTGATTTGTTGACATCTCGGGGATAGAAGCGTCCCAGATCCATCCCCAAAGGTATTTTATGAGCCGAAAAGCCATCCTCCGCCAACATACCCCTAAGCCATTCGGATTTGACGATCTTGTTCCCGATCATGCGGTATGTTTCCATGACCTTTTCGCGCGACTCTATTTCGTCCTCACGAAAAAACCAGGGTTCATAGTCCTGCATAAAATACACGCTCTCATGAGCCCGTCCGTTTTCGACCAACTCCGCAACCCATGGTGCCGTGTTCCAGATTGTTGCAACAGCAATATCAGTTTTCGGGAAATTCATTATAAGTTCCCGTTTATTTCGAAAAATAATCGGTCTCGTAAAAAGCCTGGTCCAGTCATAAATCGCAGGATCTTCAAACAGAGCAACAATACGGGCCTCAACACCGAGCAGTATCAGCTCATTGACCAGTTGAATCACTGACAAAACCCCTCCAGCCACTACGAGATCGTGCAAAACATACGTGATCCTTAGCCGTCCCCGACGTGTCATCTTTGCAACAGATTTCGGTGTTGCCACATCACGCCGTGCATGTGGTAGCCTTAACAATCCCCTCACAGAACTGCGGGCCACACCGTCAAGATCCCTCTCCCGCCACCGCACCAACATCTCACGAGCCGTCTTCCAGACAGTCGGCATGGGATCCCAGCGCTGTCTCAAAGCAAACAATGCTCGGGCTGAGGCTAAAGGATCGGCTTTTCGGAAGGCTTTATATTGTCGAGAATACTCTTCTGCCCAACGGGCATCAAAGATCTTGCGGTTGCGCCCATAACGCTCACTCCGGTCTGTAAATGTACTCCTTCCTTTGTGATACACATATACATGATCCGCTAAAACTGTACGATACCCCCGCGTAGTCAGGCGCATACATAGATCGGAATCCTCGCAATAACCGCGTCCGTATACTTCATCAAATACTCCAACGTCCTCCAGGGCCGATCGTCTTAGCAGCAGACAAAAGCCCACGCCGGTTACCACATCAGGGAAATCACGTGGGGACTGGTCCCGTAACAACTCATCCATTCCATAGAAATTTGCCCCTGGCGCTATCGGAATGTTGATTTGGGAGGCATAGTTGGTCAGGGGGTTTACAGAGGCGATCAGAGGGTCTGACTCCGCACACTCCAGCAACCGCTGAAGCCAACTGGGTGTGACAACCACGTCGCTATTCAGCAGCAGCACAAAGGGGGCCGAACCCAGAGACATCCCAAAATTGCAAGATTTTACGAAACCGATATTTTCTGAGTTTCTATGGAGACTAATCTGTGAATGCTTGAACGCCTGTTCGACAAGGTATCGGTTAGTAACAGTATCGCTACAATCATCAATAATGTAGAGGTGATAGCAGTTAGCAGGAGTGAATTCAAGTAATGAAACAATACAATCCTTCACGTAAGTCAGGCCATTATAGACCGGCAAAACAATATCGCATTTTAGTGGATCACTCTTCCTCATAATTGACCAACAATAGTCACCAATCTTTCACCAGGTCCCAATCAACAATGTAAATTGGCTCCGCACGAGGAGGCACACGTGAATCATGAGGTGGTTGACCGTTTTTCTGAATCAACATGGAAAGGATTTGCTCTTTTTGCCAGCGCTGCCGGTCAATGACTGGTTCTGCAAACTCCAAGGACTCCATCCATAGGATCTTCGTCTCACTGGAATCCCTATCGTAATGAGGAGGATTAAGTCGGATCGCCACCATCCGGTCACCCGTTGTATCACAACGGTAAATCACATAGACCCGACCTGTATTATCGATAACGATCTCCGGCCGACTCATAGGAATCTGGAGGCTACCACCACCTTCCAGATCGAACGGTTTCGTACGCTCGGAAATAATCTGGCAGTGCCACTTTCTTCCGTCATACCAGAGATGCTGGTATTGCGGAACGCCATCCAGGTCATCTGCGTAAAACACGATGTGGAGCCGTCCACGGCCATCGACCGCGCTGCTGGTTTGGTTGATCAGGTTCGATCCTGGGGAAACGGCCCAAACCGTCTCAGAATTTACCTGCGTAATAGGAAGCCGAAATTTCAACCCCTTGGAGGACCACCAAGTATGTCCCCAATCTTCGGACACCGCATAATCGATATTGAGGTTGTTTATGCGTTTTTTATCGCCCAAGGCATGGGTGCGCCATGCAAACGTGAGGTGCAGCCGTCCTGCTTTGTCTATTGCTGGGTGATTCCAGTAAGGGTTGCTCGTCCACGGCCTTTGCTGGGAACCCGATAGTATACAAGGATCAATGTCTTGCCACTCCTGCGAGGACTGATCATATTCTTTAAGACGCGCATCACCTCTACCGCTGCGCCCGTCTCGGTAAAGAAATAAAAGAGCCTGGCGAGCATCACTTTTATTTGGCATTATAAAGGTTGGGTAGGTCACTCGATCCTCCCTTTTCCCGGTCATAGGGAGTTCATCGGTCCACTGATCGATAGATAAAGGCACTTTGGAGCGGCGGTAGCGCAAAACTCCCCCGTGCTGGTCATAGCTGATGTGCAGGAATCCCTTTCCGTCAATACCGATACTGATAGAATTATGTGCATCAAAGGTATTATAGCGACCTGGCACATCGTAATATTCTATCTGGTTAGTTTTCAGATTTCTTTTTGCAAAACGCATTGAACCCTGCGGGCTGTAGAATGCCGTGAACTGCCAGTCCCCCCAAGATAATATCCCATGATGCCTGAAAATGACTGTGTTGACCGTATTGGTGGCCCAACCGTTCCCCAGCTCAACGACATCAATGGGAACCAGAGAGTCGCCAACTCCATGTGAATCCGCCTTTGAAGTTAGAGCACACCCCGAAATCATGGTTAAGAGGAGGAGTAACGCGAAACTCGCAGTAATCCACCAATTCTTAAAACGGCTAGAGACCTTTGAATTTTTCATCAAATGGGCAAAATTTCAAAATCTTTATTCTCGATCAGCGCCCTAAAATAAGTCGGGGTCGGCCCACGTTAATTCACTGATTCATCAGGATAAACATTCAAAAGGAGGCAATTTTCAGAGCTTAAATCTCTTCTTCCACCCAAGCCGCGTATTCCTTGAAAAAGCCCTCGCTGTCTACACGCCCCAGTAATCCCATGACTTGTTGACAGACAATTATCCTGTAGCACCTGGACCGACTGTTAGGGCTGGAATTTGGTACCCAAAATTGGCCTTTTAAGCTCCAAAATACCGACCAATTTGGTCCGCGTTTGGCGGATATTGTCAATGGGTCAAATGGAATTCGCGGATATGATATAATCATGTAATTCCAATAGGTTCTTAGGTCCGGCCGTAAGTTCTCAATAAGTTCGGGACGGCTTCAATGTAAGCGCTATGGCTCTCAAAGCGATCCCCGTACCCAAACCCGCCCCTACGAGGAAGGGTTTGCCCGAACTTTTTGAGAAGTTACGTCCGGCCCCTAAGAAAGCTGGCCACACCTTACCCTTCATCGTTTTCGGCATCAGATGGAGGACTCGGGCTGCTGACTTGATCGGCGGGATGATTGGGAAGTGATACTACACGAAAGAAAACCAGCAAACAATCCACGCCCAGAGGATCCAGAGGACGTGGCACCGACGTCGCGCCAGGGCAGGCCAAAACTCCTTCACAGTTGAGCAGGCAGAGCCAAAGAACTGTGACCCCGCCCACAGGAGGGGGTTTTCCAGGATGTAATAAAAACAATCAGGCAAAAACTTTCCGAAAATGACCTCCCCAAAAACGCCCATAGTGCATGAAAGGAATACTGCACATCACTCAGTACCTCTGGCAATCACCGATTAGTTATCACCTGGAGGCAAAAGAGGCGGAAATACGGTGAGTTCACCCTCTCTCTCAAGTATATTAGGGAACATATTAAAGCATATCCCAGTCTCCTGCAATTGGCGTCCACCCCGCACTCCCTGAAGGGCCATACCTGAACGTATAATCTGCTGAGCCGCCAGAGTTCGAATTCCTTAAAAAGAAATTACCGCTTGCTGGGTTGTAAAGGCCTATGGTGTCATACCCGTCTCCATCCCAGTCTCCTGCAATTGGCGTCCACCCCGCACTCCCTGAAGGGCCATACCTGAACGTATAATCTGCTGAGCCGCCAGAGTTCGAATTCCTTAAAAAGAAATTACCGCT